>CAYLLL010000010.1:0-11898 GCA_964384655.1 uncultured Mariniplasma sp.
AGTACCCATCCCATTGGGGGGGATCATATCCAGATGATTCATCTTGCAAAGGAGTAATACATTATGTCCAATTATGATGCATCAAACATTCAAATCCTCGAAGGCTTAGAAGCGGTAAGAAAAAGACCGGGGATGTATATCGGAAGTACGGGATCTAGAGGACTTCATCACCTCGTTTGGGAAATCGTTGATAACTCAATCGATGAAGCTTTAGGTGGGTACGCGACCGATATTAAACTTGAACTCCTCAAAGGCGAAATTATTCGTGTCACCGATGATGGCCGAGGTATTCCCGTGGATCTTCACCCTAAAACCAAACGTCCCGCTGTCGAGACGATTTTAACTTCGCTTCACTCAGGGGGTAAATTCGATGGAAAATCATATAAAGTCTCTGGTGGTCTCCATGGCGTAGGTGCTTCAGTGGTCAATGCGCTCTCCGAATGGTTCTTAGTAGAGATTCATCGCGATGATAAAGCATATGAACAACGCTATGAACGTGGAATTCCAGTCACCGATGTCAGCGTGATTGGGGAATCGACACATACGGGAACCATCGTGACCTTTAAAGCGGATCATTTAGTCTTTACTGAAACGACAACGTATGAATATGAAATCTTACGCAATCGTATCCAACAACTTGCCTTTTTAAATAAAGGGATCAAGATTACGATCTCTGATCAACGTGGAGAAACTCCCGTTGAAAACACTTACCACTATGAAGGTGGGATCGTCGAATACGTTCAATTTTTAAATACAGGCAAAGGGAAAGTCAACCAAGAAATCATCTATATCGAACGTGAAGTAGAGGGTATCAGTTTAGAAATTGCCATGCAGTATAACGATTCTTACGCGACAAATCTCTATTCATTTACTAACAATATTCCCACTCACGAAGGGGGAATGCACGAAGATGGATACAAACTCGCACTTACACGTATTTTAAACAAGTACGGAACCGAATCTAATATGCTTAAGAAGGACGATTCGTTCTTGGGTGAAGATACTCGTGAAGGATTAACAGCCATTATTTCTGTCAAACATCCAAACCCTCAATTCGAAGGTCAAACCAAAACCAAATTAGGAAATCCTGAAGTTAGAGGGATTACATCTCAAGTCTTTGGTGAAGGATTTGAGCGTTACTTGATGGAAAATCCTACGGACGCTAAAGCGATCACCGAAAAATGTTTAATGGCATCCCGTGCAAGAATCGCTGCAAAGAAAGCTAGAGAAGCAACACGACGCAAATCTCCACTCGATGCTTTAGGATTCGCATCCAAACTTGCAGATTGCCGCAGTAAAGATCCAGTTATCTCCGAAATCTATATCGTCGAAGGTGATTCAGCGGGTGGATCTGCAAAACAAGGACGAGAATCCGAGTATCAAGCCATTCTTCCACTGCGCGGAAAAGTGTTAAACGTTGAAAAAGCACGTTTGGATAAAATTTTAAGCAATAAAGAAATATTATCGCTCATCCAAGCTTTAGGTACAGGAATTGGCGATGAGTTCGATGCTGAAAAAGCGCGCTATCACAAAGTGGTCATCATGACCGATGCCGACATCGATGGCGCACACATTCGTACACTTCTCTTAACTTTCTTCTTCAGATATATGAAGCCTTTGATCGATTTGGGATATGTCTTCATCGCTCAACCCCCACTTTATAAAGTTCAATCGGGGAAAAAGGTTGAATATGTTTATTCCGATGATCAACTCCAACGTCTCTTAAATGAACTTGGAGGTAGACCTACCATCCAACGCTACAAAGGTTTAGGGGAAATGAACCCTGAACAACTTTGGGAAACCACGATGGATCCCGAAAACAGAACATTACTCCAAGTGTCCCTTAAGGATGCGATGGATGCGGATCAAATCTTCTCGATGCTTATGGGTGAAGAAGTTGAACCAAGAAAGCAATTTATTCAAGAAAACGCGATTTACGCGAATAATATTGATGCGTAAGGAGGAGAACCATGATGGACCAAACATTTAGCAACGAATCAAGCAAGACGACCGAAGGTTACGTCAAAGAGATCAATATCTCGAATGAGATGAAAACCTCCTTCTTAAACTACGCGATGAGTGTCATCGTTTCACGTGCGCTTCCCGATGTTAGAGATGGACTTAAGCCAGTACAACGTCGTATTTTATACGCGATGAATGATCTGGGGATGTCTGCAGATAAACCCCACAAGAAGTCTGCACGTATCGTCGGGGAAGTCATCGGTAAATACCATCCCCACGGGGATTCATCCGTGTATGATGCGATGGTACGTATGGCACAACCCTTTAACTATCGCATGCCTTTGATCGATGGTCATGGAAACTTTGGATCTGTGGATGGCGATGGCGCAGCTGCGATGCGTTACACCGAAGCCAGAATGTCGAAGCTCGCGATGGAACTCGTCAGAGACTTAGAAAAGAACACCGTCGATTATGTCGATAACTACGATGGATCTGAAAAAGAACCTTCAGTTCTCCCCTCTCGATATCCTAATCTTTTAGTGAATGGATCGACAGGAATCGCCGTTGGAATGGCGACCAACATTCCACCCCATAACTTAAGTGAAGTTATTGATGGCATCTTAGCCTACATGGATAATGAACAGATCACGATTGCAGAACTCATGGAATTTATCAAGGGACCTGATTTTCCTACAGGAGGACAGATCTTAGGACTCTCAGGACTTCGTCAAGCATACGAGACCGGACGTGGAATTATCGCTAACCGTGCGACTGCTGAGATTGTGACTCATAAGAACAAGCAAGCGATCATCATTACAGCCATTCCATATCAAGTCAATAAAACAACATTGATTGAACGTATTGCAGAAATAGCAAAAGACAAAATTGTTGAAGGGATTACCGATCTTCGCGATGAATCGAATCGTAAAGGGATGAGAATTGTCATCGAACTGAGAAGAGATGTCAATCCTCACGTGATGCTCAACAATCTTTATAAGTTTACACAACTTCAGACATCATTTGGCTTCAATATGATTTGCCTTGTTAAAGGTCAGCCGCAAATGTTGAATTTACGCGACATGATCAAATATTATCTTGAACATCAAGTCGAAGTCATTCAACGAAGAACGATTTATGATCTAGAAAAAGCAGAAGCTAGACAACATATTTTAGAGGGATTAGTCATCGCCCTAAACGATATCGATCATGCGATTGAATTGATTAAAGCATCCAAGACGGGTGATGAAGCAAGAGATGCCTTGATTGCTGAATATCAATTAACGGATACACAAGCAAGAGCGATCTTAGACATGCGTCTTCAACGACTCACGGGTCTTGAAATTGAAAAGATCAAAGCTGAACGCGATGATCTGATCGTTAAGATTGGTGATTATAAAGAGATTATTCAAAGTCATGTAAGAAAACTTGCGATCATTCGTGAAGAGCTCTCTGAAATTAAAGCGAACTATGGTGATGAACGATTAACTGAAATCAATCTTCATGAAGATCTAAGCATTGAGGATGAATCATTGATTCCTGTGGAAGATGTGATCATTACAGTCACCAACAACGGATACATCAAACGGATGAAAGTCGATCATTATAAGACACAAAATCGTGGTGGTGTCGGTATGTCTGGTATCAAGGTCCATGAAGATGATTATGTTGAGCATATCACCATGACATCCACCCATGATTTCCATCTATTCTTTACGAATAAAGGACGCGTCTATAAGATTAAAGGCTATAGTATCCCCGAAGGCTCACGTCAGTCAAAAGGGTTACCGATTGTCAATCTTTTAGAGTTCCAAAAAGATGAAAAACTCGCATCATTTACCAATGTGAAAGACTTCAGTGATGAGCATGCATTCTTAACCTTTGTCACCAAGAAAGGGATTATTAAGCGTACATCGATTGCGGAGTATGCGAACATTCGCACCAACGGAATCAACGCGATTAACCTTCGCGAAGATGATGAATTACTCTCTGTAGCATTAACGGATGGGACTAAAGAAATCATCTTAGGTGCGTCGAATGGTAAAGCGATTCGCTTTGATGAAAACGATGCACGCGCGATGGGACGTACGACCTCAGGTGTCCGCGGAATGGATATCGGTGAAAACGATGAAGTCGTAGGGGTTGCTATCGTCTCCAACGATCAAGAAGAAATCCTCGTTATTACCGAAAATGGCTTTGGTAAGCGAACCATCGTTGAAGAATATCGTAAGCAAATCCGTGGAGGTAAGGGAGTTAAGACCTTAAATGTCACAGAAAAAAATGGTCGTTTATCGACACTTAGAACCGTGAATGATGATCTCGATTTGATTGTCGTTTCTGATAAAGGTGTCGTCATTCGTACCCATGTTGATCAGATTTCTCAAACGAAACGCGCCACACAAGGTGTGAGAATCATTCGCTTAAGACCTGACCATAAAGTCTCTACGATTGCTTTAGTTCCTAGACAAGAAGAAATGCTCGAGGACGAAGAAACACCGGAAAACACCTTTGTTCAAGAAACGCTTGTCGTCGCTGAACCCAAGCGCGTGATAGAAGCTGCCAATCTTGCTCCTGAAGAAGTTGAACAAGAAGCAGAAGAAAAAGTCACGACTGAATCACTTTTTGATGAGTAAAAAATAAACGCATCCACCAGGGTGCGTTTTCATTTTTTCATATAATGGTTTTCAATATATTCTTTCGCGAACTGATCGAAATCAATCGGCCAATCGGATTCAATCAGTTTTTTCATTCGGTCCATATTGGGTTGATTAGACCATCCGCGAAGCAGGGCATATGCTTTAAACAATGCATCTTCATAAGCCTCTTTTTGCCCAAGGTAGGAATGAGCTAAAGCTTTGAAATAATAAAATGAATCCATCATGTAATACATACGTTGTTCATGATTATAAGCGATGACACGATCGGATAGTTCGAGAACTTCTTGATATCGTTTTTGTATCCCTTGATACTGAATAAGGCGATACATAACAAGAGGATAGACGGTTTCAGTACGTCCAGAAATCACAAGATTAGGATTTTCGGAGATCTTAAAAAGATGACTGGCTAAATGCTCTCGATCTTGAAAACTAGGACTGTACAGTAAAGAAGAGAGAATGAGAAGTTCAGGTGTTGATATCGGCAGTTTTGAGAGTATCCGCGGATAATCGATCAACTCTAGTGTGTGCTTTGTATACTCTTCAGGGGTGATTCGACGATGGTTATATTCATGAGCAATGAGGGAGTGATCATAGATCATCAGGTTTAAGCGGTCCATAATACGTTTTCTTGGATACTCTTTAACAAAAGCGAGATATGCAGGTTCATCACGATAAGCGACCATATTATAAAACCGAACGACACGCTTCATTTCTTCTTGTCGCTCATTCTCAAAATCGATCAGTAAGCTATGGGTGGGATACCCTAAACGTTCACAAAATTGATTGACCACATCTTGGGAAATATGACTATCCCCTTTTAAATATCGTCGATATTGTCGTAGGGATACAATCCCTTCAACAAAGACTTCTTGAGTTAACTGACGATCAAAGCGCAACTTCTCAAAATAGAGTGCGAGATCTTTAGAATATGTACTTTTCAAAAATTATCAACACTCTCTTTCACCATAGGACATTTTTGCCCTACACATACGAAAAATTATAGTCTAAAATGGAATCAAGAAGGGGGAAGAAGGATGGAAAAACAGCCAGCGGGGGCATCGGATCAAACAAATGTAGATCCATGGGATGGTTTTTACTGGATCGGGGAGCCTGAGCTTATTTGGAATCCCATCGACGAGCCACAACCTTCGAACCCTTCAGGGGGGACCAAGAAATAACCCCCCTCTCATTATTGTATCACGGGTTTTATGAACTTTGGTAGGTCGAATTATTGGGGGGAATGAATCATCTGTGTGAAAGTGTCACGTAAATACGTGGCATTTTCATTTTATCAAGATAACATAATCAGCCATATTGCACACGGCCTCAAAAAAGATTTGGTATAATATGTAAAGAAACCAAAAAGGGGGTTGAATGATGAAAAAGCGAACACCTGTTGAAATCTACATGATCTTTATCGGTCTATTCTTTTCACTTAACATCATCAATACCTACTTTTTAACCGTTCAAGGGATCAATCGTTATATCGCACCTTTTCCCCATACGTTCTTAGGTGAACTCAATGCGATATTAGGAAATTTCTCTGTTCTCTTCCTCATCATGATTTTAGGTTTTCTTTTCATCAAGAAAATGAAAAGCCGCATGATCTTTTTATTCGTGGTTACCTTCTTTTTAAATTTCTTTATTTTCTGGTTTGGTGTCTTTAATCTGTTCTTTGGTACGGCGTTTTCGATTCCAGCCGCGACGATTTTTAAGAATCCATCCGATGGGTTCGCGATGGGAACATTTTTGAATGCGATGCTTGAATTGATCACGTATGGAAGAATTCTTGTCTTCACACCATTCATCACACTTCTTGTCATCTATCTTCGCTCAGATCGGGAAAAGCTAAATACAACCACATTCAAGGTGACGTTAAAAAAATATATTGCATCAATTCTACTTGTCAGCTTAACCCTGTTTACCGCGGTGTTTGCTTACTACGAGCAATATAAACAAGTCCTCCCCTTAAATTCAGTAAAAAGCACGTTCGCTGTTCAAAATCTTGGCGTCTATCCTTACTATATTGGAGAAATCATTGGGCAACCTTTTGACCTGGATTTGGTCAGTTTTTTAAACTTAAACGAGGATGATGATTTAGCAGAAGCTTATCAATTCTACAATAAGAATGTCTCAAGCTATACCAACTATTTCAATGGAAACACGTATTCAAATCGTCTGATGATCGATGATGCGATATCCACACTTTATGTCGATGATGCTCTAAGAGATGGAAATAATTTACACGGGATTTTAGAAGGAAAGAATCTCATTCTGATTCATCTTGAATCATTAAACACATTTTTACTTGAATCCGAATATACCAAAGATCGCTTTACATTCTTAAATGCACTCCTCAAGGAAAGTGTCTATTTTTCAAACTTTTATAACAATGTCGGTATGGGTGTCTCTTCCGATGGAGAACTCTCCATATTGACAGGACTCTATCCCATGGGGGATCGCACACTCTATTGGGAACACGAGACATTGAACTACGAACTTGATTCGATTGTTTCTTATCTTAAATCCGATGGTTACTATGCAGAAGCCATTCATGGGGATAAAGAAAAATTCTATAACCGCGATCAAGTCTATCCCGAAATTTATGGGTTTGATAACTTTTATTCATTAGAAGATTTCATTCAAGATGGTTATGATGTGGATTCGGGATATCTTTATGACGCTGAGAATAACCTCGTGCACCATTCTCCCTGGATCTCTGATTATCATCTCGCAGATTATGTGTATGAAAAAGGGACATCACTCATCAATCAGCATGGTCAAGTGATGCTGTTCCCAATTACCATGATGCCACACACACCTTATGAGCATGACCCTTATGGCATTCGCTATGATGTTTATCCTGAAATTTCACGTCGAATAAGCCATGTATCTTTAAGTTATATTAATTATGTCGATTATGTCGATGATGTGATCGAACGCTTCTTTATCAGCGAAACAGGGGAAGATCACACGCTAGACAATAGCGTTTATGTCTTCTATAGCGATCACGGATCAGGCATTAAGAATGGAGATTTGGATCTTATTTTAGATCGTACATTATCCGTCGTGGAAACGAGAAGAGAACTCCAACGTGTTCCTGCGTGGATTTATGTCCCCTCGGATACCTATATCACCCATGGCGATGTCACATTGAGAAAAGGATTACTTACAGGGAATCAACGCCTGGTGAGAAGTCAAGTGGATATGTATCGAACCATCATTGAACTGTTTAATCTCCCTGTAGGAAATGATCCATATTATGGTGTCCACGGATTATCAACTGAAAAGACATTCGCACTCGATAACCGGTTGATGGATGTAGCGACAGATGATGTATTTTATTCGATGAGAAATCCAGATAAGACTTATCCCGTTCATCGCAGTGTAGATCCAGGTCTTTACGATTATATTCTAAGATTTAAGCAGTTATCAGACATCATACTCTCTCATGGCGATATGCAAGCGCACATTAAAGAAGCGATGGAACGCGTCTATGGCTCATAAGAAGGTTTTTGGTATCCCCATATTTTATATGTTGACTCTCATTTATATGATCGTAACCACCAGTTTAGGAATCGCGATGAATAACGGACTTATTCTCTTTTTAGGTTGGAATGTTCTTTTAGCCACCTTTGTCTTTTTTCTTTCTCAAATGTTTGTCTTATCACAAAAAAAGCACTATCCCTTTTGGGTAGGGTACGTGATATTTATTCTTTTCATCTTATTTTTTCCAAATACCTTTTATCTCATCACCGATACGATTCATTTTCAAGCATATACTTTTTTTGATGATTATCCCTCACTCTACGCCTTGATGATTGAGGATTGGATCGTATTTGCTGTGGTGACCGTAGGCATGCTTTACGGAATCAAACTCGGCATTAGTGCGATCGATAACATGCATGATGTCCAGTATCTCTTGATCAAAAAACATCGAATGTTCTATCTTCTATCCCTCTTTACCCTTTCATCCATCGGCATTTATTTAGGGCGGTTTATTCGTCTAAATTCTTGGAATATATGGGATGTCAGACGGATTGTCTTTGGGATTTTTGATCATTTGGATTTCTTTATTCCGTTTGTTTTCATCTTTGTTATCATCCAAAGTTTTAGCTACTATTTGTTTTCAACGAAAGATAAAATCTTGTATAATCATACTAAAGAGAGTGAGGAGTAGATCAAATGCGCGTACTTGTTGTTGGAGGTGCGGGATATATTGGATCCCATACCGTATATGAACTCATTAAAGATCATCAAGAGGTCATTATCCTTGATAATTTATCCTCTGGATACATGGAACTTGTTCATCCTGAGGCGACGTTTTATCAAGGAGATATAAGAAACAAAGCGGATGTCATTCGCGTGTTTGCGAATGAACACATCGATGTCGTCATGCATTTCGCAGCGAAGATTGTCGTCCCAGAATCTGTCAAGGAACCTTTAGAGTATTACTATAATAACGTGGAAGGGGTTCGTGTATTGCTTGAAGTGATGAAGGAGCACAACGTAAAGAAGATTGTCTTTTCATCCACAGCCGCGGTGTATGGTGAAGCTTCAGGTGTATGTCACGAAGATGATCCTACCGTCCCCATCAATCCTTATGGAGAAACCAAACTTGCCACAGAAAAGATGATCAAGTGGGTTTCAAATGCCTATGGATTTCACTATGTCATTTTCCGTTATTTCAATGTTGCAGGAGCGGATGCATCCTTAAAAATAGGGTTGATGAAAGATCAGCTTACCCATCTTATTCCAGTGGCTATTCAAGGGATTATTGGGCTTAGAGATCACCTCATGATTTTTGGGGATGATTATCCAACCAAAGATGGGACATGTATTAGGGATTATATTCACGTGAGCGATCTCGCGTATGCCCATGTCTTAGGCGCACACTACCTTTTCAAAGGAGGATTATCCGAGACGATGAATCTTGGCTCCAACGCTGGGTTTACCGTCAAAGAAGTCGCAGAAGCGGTCAACCAGATTGCTCCTCTAAAAGTTGTGATAGGACCTCGTCGTGATGGCGATCCTGCTGAGCTTGTCGCATCCAATGAAAAAGCTAAACGTATTTTAAATTGGACACCCCAATTTAATTTGAAAGATATCGTTCAATCCGATTACCTCTATCGTAAAAAAATATCAGGCAAATAGGAGGGTTTTATGCACGAAAACCAACACGTTTTAGATCACTTTTCAGAGGGATTCCAATCCGTTTCAATCGCATCCCTCACGCATGAAGGAACACCTTATATCTCATATGCTCCTTTTGTTAAATATGATCAACATTATTACATCATCATCTCTCAAATGGCAAAACACTACCATAACTTAAAAGAGAATCGTATTGCGAGTATTATGTTTCTCGAAGATGAGAGTAAAGCACAGTCCATCTTCTTTAGGAAAAGGCTCAGTTACGAGGTTAACATTATTTTTGAAGATGCAAGTCCAGAAGTCATTGAAGCATTGAAACAACGCCACGGGCACATGATTGATCAATTGCTAACCCTAGATTTTGTCATCTTGAAACTACAAATTAAAAAAGGCCTTCTCGTCTTAGGTGCAGGAAGAGCGTATGTCGTCGATGATCAAGAACATATCATTGATCAAGCGGGACGTGGGCAAGGCCATCAACGATAAAAAAGGACCTATTGAGGTCCTATTTTTTGTTCTTTTGAATCGCCTGTAATTCTTCTTTACTGAACACGTATTTTGAATGGCAGAAATGACATTCAATCTCTGCTTGTCCATCTTCATGAATAATCTCGTGAAGGGATTGATCATCTAAGGTTGATAGACTTTTCGCGAACCCTTCTTTCGAGCAACGGCAGCGATAGAAAATATCCTTTCTTTCCAAAACATGTTCGGTACCCCCAGCAAGGATATGCAATATATCCTCAGGTGTTTTCCCTTCATCAATGAGCGTACTCATCGGAGGGAGTGTAGGAATTAAAGATTCGATATGCTGAATCACCTCTTCACTGACATCAGGCATTAATTGCAAAATATAGCCACCTGCAGCTCGAATGGTTTGATTTGGATTGACCAAAACCCCCACACCGACAGATGAAGGTGTCTGTTCAGAGATGGCGAAGTAATAGGTAAAATCATCCCCGATCTCACCCGTTTGAATTTCAGAAGAGGATGTAAAATAATCTCTCATCTTTAAATCTTTCGTAATATGAATAAAGCCCCGTCCTACAGCTGCACCGACATTGAGTTTGCCTTTTTTAGGCCCATCTTCATAAACGATGTAGACATTGGGATTGATAATCTCTCCTCTGACTTCTCCTTGGGCATTCGCTTCCACCAAGATCGCACCTACAGGTCCATCTCCCTTGACGCGAATCGTGAGTGTCTCTTCCTCTTTATACATCATGCCCATCATCGCTGATACGGTTAAAACACGACCAAAAGCTGCTGACGCCGTGGGCCATGTATGATGAATTCTTCGCGCCTCTTCCACAAGATGGGTTGAACTGGCGACATATATTCTTACTTGTTTGTCATAAGCATAGCTTTTAATCGCATAATCTTTCATAGTTAACACTCCTACCTAGGTTATTGTACCATATTTGCAAGTTATTTTTGGATGTGATACAATAAGCGCGGTGAGAAACATGTCATTCAAAATTGGGAATTTAACCATTGATAATAAAATCATTCTAGCACCTATGGCGGGAGTATCTAACTCGCCTTTTCGCATTCTATCAAGAAATTATGGGGCAGGATTGGTTTATGCTGAAATGGTGTCTGACAAAGGACTTCTCTATGAGAATGAGAAAACGAAAAAACTTCTCTATATGACCGATGTCGAAAAACCTATGGCACAACAAATCTTTGGATCAGATTTAGAAACGATGGTTAATGCTGCTTTATACATTGATAAACATTCCAATTGTGACATCATCGATATCAATATGGGGTGTCCTGTCCCTAAGGTAGCTATTAAAGCACAAGCAGGATCGGCACTCATGAAAGATCCAGATAAGATTTATGATATTGTTAAAGCGATTGTTGAAAAAGTATCTAAACCCGTCACGGTAAAAATAAGAAGTGGATGGGACCACTCTAGTATCAACGCGGTAGATGTAGCTAAAAGAATCGAAGCTGCAGGAGCAAAAGCCATCATCGTCCATGCGAGAACACGATCACAAGGCTATAGTGGATTGGCAGATTTAGATGTGATCAAAGCCGTTAAAGAAGCCGTCAATATTCCCGTCATTGGGAATGGCGATGTCACCGATGGTCCTTCAGCAAAAAGAATGCTCGATTATACGGG
>CAYLLL010000011.1:0-11885 GCA_964384655.1 uncultured Mariniplasma sp.
AAACAAAATCGATGAAAAAAATTGTTTTGCTGTGTTATGATGAAAACAAGAGGTGATTTTATTTATGTCCAAACCAAAGAATCAAATGCGCTATCTCAATGTGAATCGATATTTATTAAACAAGCACTCTAATATCAGTGAAAACACAAAGGAATTGGAGGACAAAGTCAAAGCAATCCTTCAACAAAAGATTTCTGGCATTAGTTTTAGTCCATATCTTGAAGGACAGGATCCTAGTGAAAAGTCACAGATTTCTCATCAACAGATTGCTGATCGTCTTGAAATCATCCGTCTCTATACCCGTTGGATTCGTACGTTTTCAGCAACGAATGGTAACGAGGAAGTTCCAAGAATTGCTCATGAAAAATCACTAAAGACGATGGTAGGTGCATGGCTTGATAGTGATCTTGAAAATAATGAGATTGAAATCAATAATATCATCGCAATCGCCAAAGCAGGATATGCAGATATGGTGGCGATTGGGAATGAAGTCCTCTTACGTGAAGATTTAGAAGTGGAAGAACTCATCGGCTACATTAGACGAGTTAAAGCAGCAGTACCCCATGTTCCTGTAGGGTATGTCGATGCGTATTACATGTTTGTCAATTATCCTGAAATTGTCGATGAATGTGATGTCTTATTTGCGAATTGTTATCCATTCTGGGAACACTGTGCGCTAGAGATTTCTGTGGAATACATGAAGAAGATGTATGAACTCGTCTCTAAGAATGCCAAAGGTAAACCCGTAGTGATCAGTGAAACGGGTTGGCCAACTAAAGGTGAAACCTATGGTGCAGCACAACCATCCTATGCCAATGCGATGCGTTATTTCATACACACCTTTGAATGGGCGAACCAAGAAAACATTCAACTCTTTTATTTCTCATCCTTCGATGAAGTATGGAAGATCAACCATGAGGGTGAATATGGCGCTTATTGGGGTTTATGGGATAAAGACGGTAAATATAAGTTTGGAAAATAGTTTGAATATGTACAAATCCTTTCTCAAAGAGAAGGGATTTTTTTATAATAAAAGGCTGATTCATTTGAATCAACCTTTGAGACGATGGATTTTGTTGGCTGCAATCTTGGCAGTGACAATCGATGTGGGGAATCCTGATGGAGAGAACGACCACTGACTTGATTGGAAAATTCTTGGGAAAGGCGTTTTCACAGAACCCGCAATTTTCCATAGTCGGTGTTCCACGGGGATGTCTCCAGAGAATGACCATCCAGTGATGGCCCCTCCTGTATTATTGAGTCTCGACTCAATGGTGATGGGTGTGGCTTCAAAGAAGTTAACAATCTTTTCTTTCCATCCCTTAAGAAGAGTAACATCAAGAATATCAATAATCGCATCCGATAATGTCTTTTTGTAGAAGTTGTAAAGTCCTTCATTAAGAAGCCATTTGGCTAAGTCATAATTGAAGAGAGTACTGATGATGACAGCGGCTTTACCTTCAGGTGCTAAGGATGGGTCTCTAACGACAGGCACAGAGATTTCGTAGGTGGTCTTTCTAGCGAAAGCAATAAGCCACTCAGCCAGTCTCTCTTTCTTTTTATCTGGACTAATATCAGTAAGTTCTTTCATCAATTGATGCTCATTGACATCAAGCGTAGACAGTCCCTTTTCTTTGGGCATATAGAAGATATGTCCTGAGAATTTGTCTTTAAAGTACTCACGAGGGAGATCCACCGTAAGGAACATTTGATACAAAGAATCATTACCTTTAGCTTTTGCAAGTTTTTCTTGAGTTATCTTGTAATCAATCTTTGTGTTATCAATGCTTCGATACATTGAATTTAAATCACCACACCATAAGAGAGCATCATAGGGATAAGCTGTTTCTTGATGGTATGCAATTTGGTTGGTTTCATCAATCTTGGTCACTTCGGATTCAAGTTTGATGGTTCCTCCGTGTTCAATGATGAAATCCCTAAGTGCATGGACGATAGACCGTGTCCCTCCTACGGGATAGTAATAGTCACTATGCATCTTTAAATAACTTAACGCGAAGAAAGCTGGAGTATCGGTGAAAAAGTGTTGACTAATCGCATCAATAAGGTCATCGCTTTGTGTAAACTTACGCAAGTAGACTTTGATGGGTGTTTTAAGTTTTTCAATTTTTCCAATGGTGAACGTATATTTGAACATCCAGGGAAGAATTTCTTTCATCAGATATTTGCTATCTTTTTTGGGATCTAAGAAAAGGGGGTTATCGATATCATAAAGGACTTCCATGTATTTGGATATCCGTTTGATATCAGCGAATATTCTTTCAATGGCTTCTTTTTCATCGGGATAAATCGAAAGAAGAAGTTCCTTATAACTTCCATAGTTTTGTTCAGGATTGATGGAGATGATGTCTTTTTTGATACCCATATCCACAATATTAGGAACCACATCAATCTTGATTCCCAGTTGTCGGAGCATGGGAAACAGAGTCCCAGAGTTTTCAACACCACGGATTCCATTATCGAAGACAAAACCGTCTCTTTCGAAACTTCCGACGAGTCCACCTAACGATTCAGATTTTTCAAGAAGTGTCACGTCATGACCCTCTTGTGCAAGATAGGCTGTCGCAGTGAGTCCAGAGATACCTGCACCCACAACCACTATTTTTTTCTTCATACATACCTCTTTAATTCATAGATTATTTCAAATTCTTTTTCACACGGTCTGCAGATAACTTCCCTGTGATGATGGATATGGGAACACCCGCTGGACTGAATGACCATTGTCCCGCTTGATAGATATATGGGATTGGTGTTTTAATCGATGATGTAATACTCGACATTTTGTGTTTAACGGGGATAGGTTTACTATCATATGCCCATCCGATGATGGCACCATCTGTACTACCGTTTCGCTTTTCAAACGTGAGCGGGGTTGCACTAAAGGTGTCGATGACATGCTCTTTGAGTGATGGATAGATGGTTGAAGACAATATCTCGATGAATGAACGTTCAGTATACGTTTTAAATTCTTGATAGTAGCCATGATCATCGATATATTTAATCATATCATAATCCATCAATATCGAGATAATGAGACCTGTTTTACCAGGAGGAGCCATCTTTGGATCTCTGATGGCAGGGATAGAGATTTCAAAGGTTTGTAGCGAATAATATGTACTCAAGATAGGTTCGAGTAAATCCATAGAATCTACTTTGGGAAGTAAAATGCGGTGAATGCCTTCGGTTTGTGGTGTATAGAAGAAGTGTTCACTAGCCATCTCGCTAAAGTATTCATGGGGAAGATCGACAGTGGCATACACGGTTAAGACGGATTCAGCACCTCGTTTATCCATCATGATTGACTTGGTTAACTCAATTTTTTTCTTCAAAGAAGGTCTTGTGATATTTGTGACATCAATGGCTTGATAGAGCGCTTTTAGGTCGGATGACCAGATCAAATTTTTGTAGTGATATCGCACATCATCGTGATCTTTAATGTATTTTTGTTCTGAATCAACAAAGGTGATTTTCGTCTTGGTTTTTATTGTACCTTGATGATCGAGAATATACTTATGGAGTGCCTGAGTGAGTTTTCCAGTTCCCCCTTGGGGATAGTGATAATCAAAGTATATGCCAAAATAACCTAAGGCGAAGAAAGCTGGAGTGGCTTTAAAGAAGTGTTGAATCATCATATCAATGAGGGATTCGTTGGATGTGAAGCGTCTCAAGTAACCTTCCACAGGAATGGTGAGTTGATCGATATGATAAAGCGTCGGAACAAACTTGAAAAACCAAGGAAGAAGCGTCTTAAACACATACGATCTATTCTTCTTTAGATCGATCATCATCGGATTTTCGATGCCATAAAGTATGTCCATGTATCCCAAAATCTGATGAATCTTTTTCACGATTTTTTTGATTTCCTTCTCATCATTAGGAAATAAAGAAATCATTAAAGCTTCGTATTTAGGTAAATCATCTTTGGAAGATAAGGATATCACTTGATCCTTGATTCCCAAGGTGACCTTGCTTTTTCGATAATCGACATCAAGCCCTAAATCTCTAATTAAAGGTTTAACAATACCCGAACTTTCGATGGAGCGAATCCCACTATCGAATGTGAATTCTTTATATTGAAATGAATGGACTAAACCACCGGTCTCTTCTTGTTTTTCAATGACGAAGGGTTTATACCCATATTGACATAGGTAAGACGCAGCGGTTAATCCCGCGATGCCACCACCGACAATTATGACATCATACATCTTGGCGTCATTCATTATGTAATCCTACGAGCTGCATGCTTAAGTCATAGACCTTTTTACCTAAGATACGATCTCTGGCGTGTTTCGCAGGGATTTCATCAATGGTTAAATTGAAGAAGCGACCAGAGACGTCTTTAAGCTTTGGATCAGCCGCTAAGTAATAAATCGCTTTGGCTGAAATGATGGGATCTTTTAAGAATTTTGATGTCACATGCTTAAAGTACCAGCGGTATAGCCAGCCGTTATTACTTCCAATGGCTGTTTTGACAGCCCCTGGATGACACGCATTAATCGTGACACCTGTACCTTTGAGTTGATCATGTAATTCCCAAACGGTCATTAATTGAGCTGTCTTGGATTGACCATACCCTTTAAGGCCTGTATAGATTCGTTTTTTAAAATTAACGTCATTGAGTTTGACGTTACTGAAGCGATGACCCTCTGAATTGATTTGAATAATGCGTGAAGGTGCACTTTCTTTCATTCGAGGTAGTAAAAGTTGAGTAAATAAAAAAGTACTTAGATGGTTAACAGCAAAGCAGAGTTCAATACCATCTTCATTGAAGTGTTTGGTTGTACTATGAATCCCTACACTGTTGATAAGCACATCAATTTTTGGATAGGTTTTTAATATGTAGTCTGCAGCCTGTCTTACATCCTTAAAGGAGGCAAAATCTGCCACAACGATATCCACATTCACGTGAAAACTTTGTTTAAGTTCATCTTGAATTGGAAGTGCCTTTTCTTTGTTTCGACAAACGATGACAAGATCAGATCCTGCAGAAGCAAGCATCTTTAAGGTAGCTAATCCCACCCCAGATGTCGATCCGCTAACAACAGAAAGAAGACCTTTCATCGAAGCTGAGGTCTCTTTTTGAGGTAAGCGACTATTTTTCATAAAATTGAGTTCTTCAGGCCATTTCATTAAACATTTTCTCCTTATTAACCAAAGAATGCACGCATAAACCAACGATAGAAGCGACGATAGATGGGAATACCGTTGTTGATATCACCCCAGATATCGTAGTAATCACGTTGTTCAATAATCTGTCCATTCTCATGGATGGTTAATCGTGAACTGCCATACATCGGAGTCGAGGGGAATACACGAAACTTCATCGTCATAATCCATTCAAACATAATGATGTTTTCATTCTTTGTCACATTGAGGATCTCCATGTGAAGACTACGGCAACGTTTGGTGAGTCTAGCACACATCGCTTTGAATGGGACAATCCCGTTAATTTTTTGAATGGAATCATGAAATTTGATCTCATCATGATAATAAGGGAAGATATGGGACCAGTCGGGTTTACCTTCTTTGTTATACGTTTTAGACCATTCGCTATAAATGGTGTCAATATCAAGGGGTTTTAATTGGGCTTTGGGGATATGATCATTCATTTTTTAGACCTACCTTTTATAAAAATCTCAAAGATATTATAGCATAGGTTCACATATCTAGATATGTTTTAGCATAGCTAAGCCTATGCATCAGACGACTTGAAGATCACAATATGGTATAATTCAAGTAAATCAAGTATCTTTTTTTGAGGTGAGAGGATGCCTAGTGTCGCAAGTAAAATTCTATATCGCGTGATGCGTCAATTTCGGTTTAATCAAATCTTAAAGAGAAGTCTTGATGAAGGAACTCTCTCGAGTACCTCTATCCAACCTAATCCAATCATGAAATCAGTCGCATCAACCCAAGTCATAACGATTGATGATCGTGAGGTCTTTGTTTTTAAAAACAAGAAGAGTGAAAGCAAGCATTGGATTTTTTATCTCCATGGGGGAGCGTATGTTCATGGGTTTCAAACCTTTCATTGGAGGTTTTTAAAAGCGTTGATGAAGTCTAGGGATGTCAATATCATCGCTCCTGATTACCCACTTTTACCCAATACTACCTCTGATGACATGTATCATATGATTGAAGCTACGTATGCGACCATGATTGAAAATGAAAACTTTGAGTCCATGATCTTTATGGGAGATTCCGCTGGTGGCGGATTAGCGCTTGGATTTGCTGAATGGTTAAAGATTGAAAAGAAGAGATTACCTGATCAGATAATCCTATTATCACCATGGCTTGATATTGAAACCAATCATGAGATGATTCGACACATTGAGTTTGATGACCCCATTCTAAATAGTTCAGCACTTCAACAAATCGGTCATATGTTATCAGAAGATAGAGATCCAAAAGATTATAGAACAAGCCCTTTATATGGCGATTTTAAGGATATATGCGACATCCATGTGTTCACAGGAACGTATGATATTCTTTATAGTGATGCCATCCGATTAAAAGAGAAATCGCTCGTGTATAATACCTTGGTGGAACTTCATGTGTATGAGAGTATGATTCACACATTTATGTTTTTTGGATTACCTGAATCTAAGCAAGCGATCAAGCTAATCATCTCGCTTATGGATCATAAACTATAGATTTTCTATGAAAGAGCTATAGATGAATCGTCAAGAATAAACATCTCGCAAGAGAAGGGAGTTGTCAATAATGGGATTATACGAAACCATAAAATATCAAGTGATTGAAAGCCAAGGTTCCTGTGAAATACGGGAATATGATGATATTTTGCTTGCGAGTACGAAATCATCGATGAACGCATTCATGGATAGTGGATTTGGAAATGTCTTTAATTATATTTCTGGAAACAATAAAGAAAAGACGAAAATTTCCATGACAACCCCTGTCGTGAGCTATGAAGAAGATGATAAGCTAGTTACAGGATTTTATGTCCCTTCAAAATATGACAAAAATACTGTCCCTCAACCCACCGGTAATCAGGTCTTTATCCAAGAGTTAAAGAAATCTCTTTATGCGGTCATCACATTTAGAGGTGCATGGACGAAGAGCAACTATGACAAACATGATGTGATATTGAAAGCCTATATCAAAGAGTCAGGCTATCAGATCCTTTCCCCACGCTTCATCTTTAGGTATCAACCACCGTTTGTTCCTGGAATATTTAGACATAATGAAATTGCATATCAAGTCAAAAAATAAAAGAGTTTATTCCGATTCATCTTGGAATAAACTCTTTTCATTCAAACTATACGAGATGTCGTTTATGTGAGAGCCAAAACAGTACACCAATCAAGATGGCAGGAATCCCCAAGGTAAGCACAGCACTTAGCATATCAAGTCCGCCACGGACTAACATGAAGATGGAATAAAAGATACCTGCAGCAATAAAGATGACTGCACCCACAAGGGGACGTTTCCAAGAAATGATGAGAGCAATCGTCAATATAAACACGGGGATATTATGAATCAAGAAACCACCCGCGATGACGACCCATGACTCAGTGGAATCAAACACATCAAATGAGAACATAAACATCAAGGCAATCAAAAGAATCGATAGAATTCTAGGTGTCCATAAAACGACCTTGTTAAGTAACATAGGAATCACCTATCCTTTCAGCCTCATTTTATACCTTTTAGGTATATTTGTTACAAAAACATCGAATTATGATTGGATCCATTCCACAAAATGGCTTTATCAAAGGAAAAAATAAAAAATACTGATCGATCATCATGGTCAGTATTCTTCATTCTTTAGTCATTAAATGTGGTTTACTTGTCGTAAATCTTATTTCGAACTACTTTTTTACCGAGCATTTTTGCACGCTTAATTTGGTTCTTTTTAAGGTGCTTGCCTTTGTAGTTTTTTTGCATATTTTGCATGGTATATTCACCCCTTACCAGCCTATTATATACCTTTGATATGAGGAAATAAAGAGGAATGAAACACTTTGATATTTTCAATTTGAAAGTGTGATTTTTCCTATTAAAATCAACGTATTCTTTATGGAGTTTGTTGATGGTTATTGGTTATATTTCCTTAATAGTCTACCCCAAAAAATGGATTAAAACTTTGTAGTATACATCAATCTTAGAGTAAGAAAGAGACATTGCACTAAGTCAAAAATAAAAGAAGGACTAGCTCGAGAGACGGACCTTCTTTTCACGCAAACGTAATACTTTTAATAATAGATATGTGATATATAACAAATGAAAAAGAAAACTATTAGGACTTAAGGACACATAGCCGTTACTCGCATGAAGATATGCATCAAATCCTATATGGAAATAGATGAAAAGATAAGCAACATAGGCGAGCTTATGAAGTTTTCGCCAACGATCTGGACGTATCTTTTTACGGATGGTCATAAATGAGCTCAATGTTAATGGGATCATGATGATAGCAGCAATTAATCCAGACGTATTATATCCACCTAACGCAAGAGATAACCTTTCAATCCCATGAGGGAGTAAGAAGATGAACCCCATGATGGCTAAATCTCCTCTGACAAGAAGAATTTTTTTATAAGGAACCCATGTTTTCTTCATGACACCTGCAAACATGATCAGAATGAAAAATGCAAGAGTAAGATGTCCTCTGTCGATGATATATGTGATCAAGGGGATATCAATAAATAAGACAAGCCCTGAAAGAAGTAAGGCTCCTAAAATAAACCAAGATGCTTGTTTATGAATTTGTTTGTTGAAAAAATGAATGAAAACATAAAGGATGATTGCGATCACGATCGAAAGATTCACAGTGAGAAAACTCATCGCTATTCACCCGTGACTAAAATACCTACTTTGGGGACACGTGAAATATTATCGATCCCATGAGGCGAACTATTGATAATTTCATCGGTTAAGTCTTGACCAGCTGCATATCCATTGTGAGAACCATTACGCCAGAATGAAGAATCAGTCACATCATAAATAAATCCTTGGACAGCGATATAAGCCGGCTTTCCATCTTTACCATCATAGAAACTCAGTTCTTCTAAGGTAAGTTCGATAAGTTGTTCCTCATTATGGGTTGGAATGGGTGTTTCTTCATCAGGTTCGCTCGAGCATGCAGATAATCCAAAGACAAAGAGTAACAAGATTAACCATAAAAAGTGCTTCATAAAAATCCCTCCTTATTGTCAATAGATTATCATAAGAAGGAAATCGAGGCTAAGAGAATGCACTTTATGGGATTATATCAAGAAAAAAGGGTTCAATGTGAACCCAATGTTCTTCGTTTTAATGCATGTATGGATGTCACGATCAAGACCAAACCGCTAAGTGCCGTGAGACTTGAGGTCAGACTAAACATGAAGATCCCACTTTTAGAGACTGCAGCAAACAAAATGAATCCATAGACAAACAACCATAAGGCAAAGAGAATTTGAAATCCATTTAATACCCGATATGAGGTACTCTCCTTTTTCTTTCGCAGAAGTATGAATAAAGTAAGAAAAAACAAACAACCAAGAAAAGAGATTCCGCTAGTAAAAAGGAAAATAAGTGAAAACAAGTCAGCAAAGAAATCACCCATAAAATGATCGGTACTTCCAGCTAAAAGCGTCAGTAACGCAAACGTGACGATGATACCGTGAATGATAATATTCACTCCATGCATAATCAAAGCAGTCCATGTCCATCGGTCAGATTTCATGATACACCTCCTGATTACGCCTTGATTTTATCACTTGAAAAGAAAAAAGTACTCATTGCTGAGCACTTTATACTTATCGATTAACGTTTTCCGTAGACAAGACGTTTTCTTAGAGCTGCGGATGAGAACTCGATCACCATGACAACGATGATAATCCCCCAAAGGTAAGCCCCAGCATCTTGGTATCTAAAGTTACCAATCGCTGCTTGAAGTTCAAATCCTAAACGACCTGCACTGATTAAACCAAGGATAATCGCGTTTCTGACATTAATGTCAAACCGATATAAAGAGTGGGAGACAAAGTTCGCGAAGAGTTGTGGAACAATCCCTGCTCTAAGCTTTTGAACTTGGGTAGCCCCTGTAGAATCAAGGGCTTCTAAGATACCTTTATCCATGTCTTCAACGGTTTCCGTGTAGAGTTTCGTAATCATACCGGTTGATGTAAATCCAATCGCAAGAACCCCTGCAAAGACCCCAGGACCCACGACACGAATGAAGATCAACCCGATGACGAAGAACGGCATCGTACGAATAAAAACCACGAGGACACTCACTAAGAAGGCAACGAAACTATTGGTGATATTTCTACTTCCGATAAAGCTTAAGGGAATCGCAACCACTGTACCAATAATGGTACCGAGGAAGGCGACCATCACGGTTTCATACATCAAGTAAGGGACATGATAGTTTTTCAAAGAGAAGAGTTTCTCCCATGATGGATTCGCTAACCCTGAAAACATATTCTTGACAATATTGACACCAGAATCACTGATGAGTGGTCCTTCAAAATCAGGAATACTCCAAATAAATAAGACGATAATACCTAAGGCTAATAGAACTTTAAAGATTAACGTTTTGGGACGATGTTGGTAAACCTGTAGGACTTCTTGACTGTAGTTCATCTTAGGCCAACTTCTTTCTTAGGTATCTCGATAAACTTTCAATCAAAATAATCACAGTGAATAGCACGAGAAGAATCATCCCAACATCTTCATACTGACGCCAACTGATGCGGTCAGATAGGAGTAACCCAATCCCACCGGCACCGACGAACCCGATAATGGTCGCACTGCGTAAATTAATTTCAAAGTTGTATAACACAATCGATAAGTAATTTCCCAATACTTGAGGTAACACTGCGGTACGAATCGCTTGAAGTTTATTCGCCCCTGTGGACTCAATGGCTTCATAGGGAAGCATGTCCACAGTTTCAATGACTTCATAAAGCATTTTCGAAACGATGGTAAAGGTGAAGATCGATAACGCGATGAGACCTGCCATTGCACCCATACCAACGATAAACATCAGCATTGCAGCATAGACAAGGACTGGAATCGTACGAATCAGTGACATAATAAAACGAATGGGGTTATAGATCACGGATTTCTTCACGATATTGGATGACGAGAAGATGGCTACAGGAATCGCAAAGAAAGAACCAATGAGTGTTCCACCCACAGAAAGTTGGATGGTTTCAATGAGTGGACCCCACATACGTGGTGTAAATCCAAAGTTTGGATCGATCAAACGTGATATAATTCGCCACATATTCCCTAAATTAGAGAAGAATTGAATGAGATCAATATCTGTGGCAATAATGGCTAACACGAAGACGATAGCCAGGATTAAAATGATATACGCGGTAAGAGGATAAGGTTCAACGACTTCGAACGCATTCGTGCGATAGGTTCTCGCTTCCTTCGACACATAAGGCGAAAAAACTTCTTTTAGGAAATCTTTGAACCGACCCTTTTTTTCTGTCGATTTTTCTTGGTTCATAGAACTTCAACCTTTTTAAACATGATATCATCGGCGGTGAGTTCACGATCATAAATCATCTTTAAGATGTCTTCTGTCACTGCACTTGATGGACCATCAAAGACGATTTCACCGGCTTTAATACCGATGACACGATCGACGAATTTAAGCGCCACGTCCACGTGGTGCATATTCGCGATAATCGTGATGTTATATTCTTTATTGATGCGTTTAAAGTCTGTCATGATCATATCCGCGGTGACTGGGTCTAGGGATGCCACAGGTTCATCAGCTAAGATGATGGTAGGATCTTGGGCAAGTGTACGAGAAAGTGCCACACGTTGCATCTGACCACCGGAGAGCTGATCGGCACGAATAAATGCTTTATCTAAAATACCGACTTTATGGAGAGCTTCCA
>CAYLLL010000012.1:0-11251 GCA_964384655.1 uncultured Mariniplasma sp.
CCTTAACAGGCATACCAAATAATTTATTTTTACCTTCAGATGCCCAAAGATCTAAATACTGTGCCTTGGGTGATGATGGTGTGATTGGATAATTGCCAGCCACTTCACTAAACGCATATGCACAATATGCGGCAGCTTCGTTACCATCCATGGACATAATTACTTTTTTAACCATGAAAATCCTCCTCAAAACATTATTTCAATGCATTTATTATTTCTGATGCATTCTCACTTGGAGATGCTTTTTCAAACACGTGTGTGATAATTCCTTTTTCATCGATAATGAAGGTGCTTCGACTCATCCCCATGTATTTTTTACCATACATGCTCTTTTCAACCCACACTCCAAAATATTCAGCCACCTCAACATTCTCATCACTTAAGAGAAGGAAGGGTAGTTGATATTTCTCGATAAACTTTTTATGGCTCTCAGGACTATCCTTGCTGATCCCGATGACTTTGATTCCTGCTTGCTTAAAGCCATCATACGCATCCCTAAAGGCACATGCCTGGGTGGTACATCCTGGCGTATCATCTTTTGGATAAAAATAGATGACCACTTTCTGTCCTAAATAATCACTGAGCCGATGGATTTTATGATCGGCATCTGGTAAACTGAAATCACGAATCTTCGTTCCCACAGATAGCATAGAGTGCCTCCTCATATTATTCTTTAATCCAGCATTTTTATTATACTCTATTCGTCAAGAAAAATACACCCAAAAATGATGAAAACGGGTACATTGTAAACTTTGTAAATTATCTGCCCATAAAAACACATATTTCGAGGTTATCTTTAGATATCTTCCAAAAAGAAAAAGAATTCACGGATGTTCCGTGATTCTTTTCATAAAAAGAGATTCAATGATTGAAAGGTTTAATTCAATGGTGCGGGTGACAGGATTTGAACCTGCACGCCATAGGCGCTAGATCCTAAGTCTAGTGCGTCTGCCAATTTCGCCACACCCGCGCAAATCGAATTATACCCTTTTTTTTAGAAGGTGTCAATTCTTTTTTTAAATTAGGGTTTCTTATGTTTAATCAAATACCAAACACTCGTTCCTAGCATAGTGACAACAGCAAATGATGTGATCCATAAAGTCCAAGAAAACCCTGGTTCATCTTCCACATTAATCAACACTCTTGATGTCATTTCTTCTCCATTCATCACATAGGAAAGATAAACATAGTACTCTCCTTCTTGATTTTCACGTCCCTCATATTCGTTATATAGAATAGAGACGCTTGAAATAGATAGCCCTTGAGCTGTCGTATGCTGAATAAACCAATCAATGATGTCTTCGTCCGACATGAGTTCTGCAGTGGAACGTTCGAT
The DNA here is from genome assembly GCA_964384655.1 of uncultured Mariniplasma sp. GTDB lineage: Bacteria > Bacillota_I > Bacilli_A > Acholeplasmatales > Acholeplasmataceae > Peloplasma. The sequence goes on from CAYLLL010000012.1 coordinate 1,337, forward strand.
GATGTCACTTCCAATGTCAAATGTAGGTCCTTGATGATCAATGACATGGATATAGACGCTAAATGTCGTGGTATTCATTTGTGTATCTTTAGCTTGATAGGTGACTAAGTATCTACCCGGGGTCGTTGTTTGCATGTATTCATCCGTGGTGAGTGTCACTGTTACATTACTTAGGTCTACCGCATCTCGAATTTCAAAATGGTTGATGACATCCGCAGATGTTAGCGGAGTATCTGTGTTATAAATATAGATAGATGATGGCCCATAAATCACAGGAGGGACATTATCTACAAGATGAATCGTTACACTCACTGTTTCTTCATTGCCTGAACTATCTGCAGCTTTGAGTTGGACTGTATACGTTCCAGGAGTTGTTGCTGGTGAATAGGTATCTGAGATCACCACTAAATCGGTGCTTTGCAAATCATCGACATTATCCGATACAACAACATAACTTTTGATGGTGTTTAAGCTCCATTTATTGTCAATAGGGATTTCTAAAGGAGATTCCACGGTTAAAATCGGTTTTGTGAGATCAAAAACCATCACATCTAAATAAAACTTCTTACGCACGTGATTATAAATCGTCTCAAAGACCATTCGATACGTGCCTGGAGTTTTATCTGAAATACTGTAAGCATCCGAAATTAAATTTTTAGTGATCGGATTTCCATAGGGATCTTTTGCTATCACATAAGATTCAATCATGGACAACGAAGGTAGTTCATCATAATCAACAGGTAGATCACCTCCAAAACTCATGATTTCTGAAGGCATTAAATAAGGAATAAATCCATTAAAATCTTGATAAGTTCCTTTGTATAACATAATTTCGTAATTATTCACATCAGAAACAGGAATGTGATGCATATCAATCAGACCAGTAGTTGACTGAAACTCAATATAGGCTCTTTGTTGAGAAAGATCATTTATGAGATACGTCTCAAAAGAATTCGATCCATCATTTTCATCAAACGCGATGTATAATGTAGAAATTTCTGCTAAAAAATCAGATAGATAGGCATGACTCATCACGAGTGTGTAAGTTTGATTCACCTCAAGACTCAATGATTCTAAATAATTGGCAACCTCTGGATCATACTTGTAACCCTTGAGTAACGAAAGGTTGAGAAGATTGACTTCGTTCAAAGGCACTGACTCTTCTGCTCTTAATGTGACATCAAAACTAAACGTAACAATCATCAATAGGATAAACATCATTATTTTTTTCATGGTTCTTACCTCCTGACCTATGTTAGGAAGCAAACCTATCATTTACTTTAAAAAATAAAAAAAAGGAGCATTCTCCTCATATAGACTTATGGCAGGGCTAGCTGGATTCGAACCAACGATCGAAGGGTCAGAGCCTTCTGCCTTACCGCTTGGCTATAGCCCTATTAAGAACTATGATTTAAAAAAATATGGCAGGCCCAGCTGGATTCGAACCAACGATGAGGGAGTCAAAGTCCCTTGCCTTACCCCTTGGCTATGGGCCTACCTTCGTGGGGCGGCTGATGGGAGTTGAACCCACCAATGTCGGAGCCACAATCCGATGCGTTTACCGCTTCGCCACAGCCGCCGTGTGATAGCGCAATTATTATTATACAATATAATTCATATTTGTAAAGTGAAATTGTGTTATTTTTTTTTATTGATTGAATATCGAAACGAGATAAAGTAAACTATACAAAGAGAGGTGTGAGCAGCATGTTAAAATGGGTTTTACGATTTTTTTATCTCATGATCATTATGGTTGCGACCGTATATGTCTACGGAAGTGCCAATTATAGCCGATTAGAAGCATATTATGCAGAGTATATGAATGATTACGTCGATGATGAAGCCACATATTTAGAAGGCATCAATACATTGATGAACATCGATTATCATCAGGAATCTCCAGCCTATACCTACGTAGCTACGAGTGAGACACATAAGTTTACATTAAGTATTTATGTCATTGGTGTCACGTTAGATGATACCCTTTATGATGGTATGATGATTTTTATCAATGATGTTGACATTACAGAAGATGGGACTCCCGTTGAAAATCCTAAGTTAAAGATTGAAGTGACATTGAGTGATGACACTTATTTATCTGGGGAAGAAAAAGTCAACACAGCGACGGTTTTACATGATCCGGAAAAGCCTTTCCCATATTCTTATGTTCCTGCTCTATTCCTGCTTTATGCGGATAATTATTTACTCATCCCACAAGTTGAAGGTTCAACAGATCCCCTAAGTTATGCGACTGTCGAACAAATCAGTATTGCGTACTCCAACGGAGAAACCGATGAAGATGGTGCACTTGTCTACAATGATACCTTGTTATTTATCGGTGCAGGAAGCGAACTAGCTGATGCCGCATATAATAAGCTATCTACTCTTAATATTGATAATGCAACGTTGCAGCTCTCTGAAAACTTTTCTGGGGATCAACCCACTGAAACTGAAATGACTGCCTTTGGACTCAATGCATCTCGTGGTGATTTAACTGAGTTTAATGGTGTGATTTTTCGAACGATGGCCATCTATGTCTTAATCGTGCTTGCACTTACCTATGTTCTCTTCTTCCATAAGATGGTGATGGATAAGGTGAGATCTAGACGATTGGAAAGTGCGAATCCAAGCAAGCCTAAAGTTGAAGAAGCAATCTTCAAAGATATCGAATATCCAAAAGAGGATGGGAAGTAATTTCCATCCTTTTTCTTCATCTAATCATTGCAATTTCGTTTTTGTCTATGCTATACTTACTTATGCGCATACAGGGGTATGGTGTCAACGGTAGCACAGCGGTCTCCAAAACCGTCAGTACGGGTTCGAATCCTGTTACCCCTGCCATGAAAAAATAAAGTCCATCGCTGGACTTTTTTGTTTTTGAAGGCATTAGAGTTGTTGGTCTTTGTTGAACTTAACGATAATGTGAGTTCCCCTAGACATCGAACTCTTTAAATCAATCGTGCCCTCATACTTCATCACGATATGTTTGACGATGGCTAATCCTAATCCAGTCCCCCCATCAAGACGTCCTTTATCGACACGATAGAAACGTTCAAACACGCGCTGTTGATGTTCAGGAGCAATCCCTATGCCCTGATCTTTCACAGAAAAAAGAATGTCGTTCCCTTGAGTTTTTAATGCGACTTGAACTGTTTTTTGATCATCACTATATTTAATGGCATTTTCGATAAGATTCTTAAACAGTTTATGCATGTCGATGGGATCACAAAGATATTCAACTTTTGAGATCGATGGATGAATAGCAATGGTTTTCGCATCAGCAAGAGGTTTAAGTTGGTTGATGACATCATGTAATATGTGTTCAAGATGGACATGTTGATAGGCTTTTTCCTTAAGATTTTCCAAGCGTGATAACATGAGCATATCTTCAACAAGTGCTGCCATATTTTCAGTTTGTTGAACAATGTTGTGTGCTGTAGTTGAAAACTCTTCTTTAGATACGAGCCCATGTTCAATCAATTCAGCATAACCTCGAATCGCTGTTAAGGGACTTTTTAATTCATGGGATGCGTGGCTAAAGAAGTCCCGTTTAATCTGTTCGATCGCTCTTTCTTGAGTCACATCTTTAAAGGTAATCAAAACGGTCGCTTGTGATTTGTTTCGTCCTTCAGCATTGACATGAAACGCTTTAAATTCAATGGTCTTGCCTTCCATTTTTGCATCGAAAGTGACATTCGTTTGTCCTTGATTCGTTTGTGTGATGGCATCTTTGATTTGATTATCTCTGATCATGTAGTAGGAGGGTTTGTCATAAGCCTCATCATTAAGATGGAATAAATTGGCTGCATCATCATTAAAATAAACCAATTCTTCACGATCGTTGAAAAGCATGACGCCTTGCTTGAGTTCATTTAAAATTTCTTTGAGTTGAATTTGATAGGTCTCAATCGATCGCAAATGTTTATCTGTTTCCAAGTTAATTCGGTTCATTTCATTGAGCAAGTCATTAATTTCTGGGTATGGTGAGGTAAGCGCCATGACTTCGTAGTTTCCTTCTGAAAGTGCGGTCAATCCAACCTTAACTTTTTCCCAGGGTGCCATGACGTTTTTATTCACTCTGACCAAACCTATGTAGTAAGATCCAATAAAACCCAATGAGGTTAAGATGAGAATCCATAACAATCTCGAATAATACATTGATTGTGAAGCTAATGGAATGGACACTCTCAAAATGTTTTGATCATCCATACGTTTTGCCATATAAAAGAGTTCTTCACCAATGGTTGCTGAGGTGCGAACAGACATGGTTCCAAGATATCTAATCTCAGGTCGCTGGCTTTTGTCTTGACCGGTTTCATCATCATGTGAATCTGCAAGAACAATACCCTCTGGATCGAGAATCGTGATGCGTCTCCCTGTTTCAATCTGATACTCACTTACAAATTCTTGTGGGGTTCCCTCATAAGATTCATACTCCAATTCAACTTCAGCTAGCACAAAAGAAACAAAAGCTTTTTGTTGGTTTTGCTGTAAGCTGTAGATGCCGATAAACACGATGATAAAAAAGATGATAAAGGCGATCAGCATCAAGATGATGTTATTTCTTATGAGTGCTTGTTTCATTCAATTTGATATCCTATACCTCTAACAGTCACAATCGATGCCGTGCTGTTTTGTGACTTTAGTTTTTCACGAAGTGATTTGATGTGCATATCAAGGGTTCGGGTTTCACCAATAAAATCTGTTTCCCAAACCTCTTTAAAAATAGTTTCTTTCGAGACGACATTCTTTTGATTCTTGATAAGTAATTTCAAAATCGAATACTCTTTGTTCGTCAAGTAAACATAGATGTCTTCAATGGTCAATTGATGTTTCTTGTCATCGAGAATAACGTTACCTATCACCCATTTTCTTTCATCACTAAGCTTGCGCAATTTTGACTGAATTCGAGAGGTTAATTCAAGAACTCCAAAGGGCTTTGTCATGTAATCATCGGCACCGTGGTCCAGGGCAATGACTTTGTCCATTTCGCTTTGTAAAGCCGATACGACCATGATAGGTATCTCTTGATTCTGTTTTCTTACCCATTGTAAGACATCAAGTCCCGAACGATCTGGAAGCATGAGATCAAGCAAAATCATGTCAGGTTTTTCTTCTCTATATGCCTTCATAAAAGACTCTGCAGTCTTAAAACCAGCGCCTTCCATACCTGCATGTGAGATCGTTTTTTCGATGATATAACCAATCGCTTGGTCATCTTCCACATAATAAATTTTTGGCATAAACACCCTCCTAAAAAAGTAGTGTATTCTTATGAGTTCCTTTAACCATAAAGATGATCCATTGTGCTATATTGACCGCATGATCTCCCACACGTTCGAAATATTTAGCCACCATTAAAATGTAAATCGCTTCATTGGGATCTATGTTGTCATTTTTAAGTTCAGTCGTCATTTTATTGATCACTTGTTGAAAGAGCGAATCAACTTCATCATCTTGATCGATCACTTCTCTTGCTAGTTTTTCATCAACTTTAACGAGTCCATCAATGCTTTTAAGTACCATCTGTTCGACGACTTCTGCCATTTTTGAAGTGAGTGGCATCACTCTTTGATTACGTGAATCCGTCAAGTGAAGGGTCATTTCTGCGACATCAGAGGCGTGATCTCCAATGCGTTCGAGATCTGTAATCAGTTTAAGTATCCCTGTAACCAGTCTTAAATCGCTGGCGACAGGTTGTTCTTTCCAAATGATTTTTAACGCACTTTTCGCGATTTCTTCTTCGTATTTATCGACATCTTCATCTTTGTCGATGACTTCACGAGCAAGCACTAAATCATTGGTTTTAAATGCTTTAAGTCCTTCTCTTAGATTGGCTAAGGCTAGATCAGCCATAGCAGCAACTTCCCTTTTAAGTTCTTCAATGGAAGTCATTAACGATTGTCTTAGTGACATAGTGTGATCTCCTTCATTATATCATATTATCCGAAACGACCGGTGATGTATTCTTCTGTCTTCTTATGTTCTGGAGTTGAAAACAGATGGGCTGTATCACCATATTCAATCAATTCTCCTAGGAGAAAGAACGCTGTTTTGTCAGAGATTCTTGCTGCTTGTTGCATGTTATGCGTCACGATGATGATGGTGTAATTTTTCTTGAGTTCCAAGATCAAATCTTCAATCTTCTCTGTGGCTACTGGATCGAGTGCAGAGGTGGGTTCATCCATGAGGATAACTTCTGGCTTCATCGCAATCGTTCTTGCAATACATAATCTTTGTTGTTGACCACCCGATAAAGATAATGCGGATTCTTTGAGTCGATCTTTCACTTCTTCCCACAATGCAGCTTGTTTTAGAGATTCTTCAACGATATTTCTTAAAACATTTTTATCTTTAATCCCTTGGCATTTTGGACCATAGGTGATGTTGTCATAGATACTCATAGGGAATGGGTTAGGCTTTTGAAACACCATGCCTACCCGTTTTCTTAATCCGATGACATCGGTCATAGGTTCATAAATATTTTCTTGATGAAAAGATACTTCACCTTCTATTTTACACGATTCCACTAAATCATTCATACGATTCAGTGTTCGTAAAAAGGTCGATTTCCCACATCCTGAAGGACCGATTAAAGCGGTAACCTCCTTTTCAAAGATGGGGAGTTCAATCGATTTGAGGGCTTGCATTTGACCATAATAGAGGTTCAAGTCTTTAATGTTAAATACAATATTTTCTGATGGGTTCATAGGTTTACACCATACTTTCTTCTAAAATTACGTGTGATGAGCTTGATGGATATGTTTAATGTCAATACAATGGCTAAGATAATCAGTGCGATCGTCGTGGACAAATCGATGTTGGCGGGTTCATCCGACATCATCGACCATATGTGTACAGCTAACGATGTCGATTGTCCTGTAAGACTGACTTCATCTTTAATGGCTGTTCCTATCGCGAAGACCAAGGCAGCACTTTCACCAATGATTCGACCAATCGCAAGGAGTGTTGCTGTTAAGATTCCCGGGAACGCATTGGGCAAAATAACCTTGAAGGTTGTCTGTGTTTTGCTTGCACCGAGTGCAAGGGATGCAAAACGATAATCATCTGGAACAACTTTCAAACTTTCTTCCGTTGTGCGTATAATGACGGGCATCAAGATCACAGCAAGTGTCATCGCTCCTGAAAGAATATTCCCTCCTGTTGCATCCGTTATACTCACGATAAAAGGAACAAAAACTGCGAGCCCCATCAATCCATAGATGATCGATGGAACGCCTGTTAACGTTTCGATCAAAGACCGAACAAACTGTGTAAATCGGTTTTTCTTAGCATATTCGTTAAGATAAATGGCAGCACCGACTCCGATAGGCAATGCAATGATCAATGTCATAAAGATCAAATAAAATGTGGTAATGATCGATCCTCTAATTCCACCGCCTGAAGTCGTGAATTCGAGTTCTCTGATATGATCCATTTCATTCAGTTCTTGAATCATTATTTGTGATCCATATCGGGATAGAGATGAAGGACGATCATCATAAGCGATACGAATAATGGAATAATTGACTCCAAGGGATAACCTTTGATCACTCACACCTTTATTAACCATATCACTCAGTGGTGAATCTGGATGGACATCAAACACAGTAACGATGTTTTTCCCAAGTAAATCAATATCATCCTTTAGGGCAAGTCCCCAAACTTCGGAATAATACACATCCTCAGGATAATTTTGATCTGCAGGACAGTTGCATAGGTCATGTTGTTCATCTAATCCAGCGATATAATTGACTGCAAGATAATTATTTGTAATCAAATCTTTATTCAATAATCTTACACCATGCGTCACCACGTAACCGATGATTAAAGATAAGATCACTAATGTAAAAAATGCAGATCCATAGGTGATGACCTGAAGAATGCCATCTTTCATCTTTCGTTTATTTGACATCGATTCCACCTACTTTCTTTTTGATGGTATTCAATATCAAATTGGTGAGTAAGATGACCACCATGAGAACTATCCCCACTGAAAAGCGAATATTATAATCTAGTCCTGCCGATTCTTTCATCCCTTCGAGCATGGTTGTAGTGAGTGTAGATGTCGTATCGAAAATATTGAAGGAAAGACCTGAACGTCGACCCCCTGCAACGAGTGAAACAGCAGTCGCTTCACCTAATGCACGACCCACACCTAAGATAGCTCCTGTAAATATCCCTGATTTTGCTGCAGCTAAAACTACTTTGAAATAGGTTTGTGTTGGACTTGCACCAAGAGCAAGAGATCCATGAATCAATGTTGAATCCACCGAGCGAATCGCGACTTCAGACACCGTTGTAATCGTTGGTATGGTCATCAGTGCAAGAATGATGACTGTAGATAAAACGGAATTCCCACCTTTGGATTGAAAGCCAAAAAGCGCTGAAAAATCATAGATAAAGGGAAGGATCACAATCGCTCCAAATAAGCCATAGATGATCGATGGAATGGACGCGAGCATTTCGATAATGGTACGGAAGATTTCAGCAATCCTTTTAGGAGCAATTTTCGCGATAAATAGCGCTGTTAATACTCCTATGGGAAATGAAATAAAGAGGGATAAGAAAACGACATAGATCGTTTGGATAATGATGAATCCAACACTATATAAATTGGATTGAAACGTTGGTCCAATAAGCCATGTATTCCCGGTTAAAAATGGAATCAAAGGAACAGCTCCCAATCCTTGATTATATGTGATAAATGGGGTGATACCTTTAGCAAAGATAACCCCTGCAATCACAAAGATAAAAGATGCTGCCAAGATGGCTAAGCCTTTTAATATTTGATGAATCGTTATGTCCACTAATGCATTCTTTTGGAATTTCTTCTTGATCGCACTCTGCATGGATGGCAAACTCCTTTCAACTAAAACAAGGGACCCAAAGGATCCCTTGATGGATGATGATTCAAGGTTTAGGCGTTAGGAACATCAGCCCACGTGGTGTATGTTCCCTCATAAATCTTCTTTAATGTATCTGCTGTCATGTTTGAAATAGGGTTATTTAAATGCACGATTGCTACAATCGCATCCCATGCGAGTTGACCATACTGTTCCATCGTCACATTGGCAGTTTCAGTTGTTGTGAATGGGCGTGATGCAAATCCAACATCTTTCCCTACGGTTGTATCTTTGACTGCTGGATCATTGGTACGTTTCCAACCATCTCCTGAACCTGTGTGATCATGTTCAGCTACAAAGTTTCCTGCTTTCGCTGTAAATGCTGCGGTGAGTGCTTCGGCGACTTTTTGAATGGAATCTGATCCACCAAATCTTACAGTGACACCTGAATTATCTTGTTGTGTGATAGGATATTGTGCCTTGATTGAATCCCAAGTGGTCGTTGTAGGTAATGCAATCGCACCAGCATTATTGATAATATCAGCAGCATCGGTTGTTCCTAAGAATGCGACAAACGCATGAACAAGGTCTTCTACCGCTTGTGAGGGGAAATCACCATCTGCACGAACCATCCAATTGAATGGGCGCTTTAATCCATAGGTGTTATTGATCACATTGGCTTCGGTAGGTGCAACCCCTTCAAAAGATAGCCCTTTAATGGTTTCATTGACTGAGGATAACGACACGTAACCAATCCCATATTCATCAATGGACATCGCATTTAAAATCGCTGTATTATCTTTGATGACGAAACCTTCAACGAGTAGATCATCACTTTTTGCTGCTGGGCCAAAACCAATCCCATTCATGAATCCATCACGTGTACCTGAGGTGGTGTCACGAGTGTAAACCGTAATGGTACTTTCTAAATTGAACTCTGCTTCAGCTTCTGTACATGCGACTAAAGTCAGGGTGAAAACGAGCATTGCTAATAAGACAAATTTTTTCATAATAATCTCCTAATATATACATGTAGGACAATCTACATGTTATTTTTTTGTTCTTAAGT
>CAYLLL010000013.1:0-10516 GCA_964384655.1 uncultured Mariniplasma sp.
TCTTTGACAATAAAACCATTGCCTTCAGGTTTTACATGAACGACTTTTGCCGTTGTCGCATTAAATCCAGGAAAAAAGTTTCTCACAGCTAAAAACTCACCATTGGTCTCAGGAATCGGGACGATGGACATCGTTCCTCCCTGGTCTTCCCACAACACTTTCTTTTGTGAAAAATCTTGACCGTGATAAGCAATCGCTTTTCCTTCAATGGCTTCACTAGCCACAATAATATGTAAGTCTTGATCGATGGTCACGTGCCCTACAGCGTAAGCACGGTAAAAATCATCAAGAACAATTTTTCGTATATTCATCGAATAACCTCACTAAATATCTCTTTGATCGCGATCGCGATACCTTCATCATCATTGGATTCAGTGACATAATCGGCTGCTTCCAATGCCTTTTTACTTGCATTCCCCATGGCAATTGAAATCCCTGCCACATCAAACATACTAATATCATTATCATAATCACCAAATGCACAGATTTGATCATCACGAATACCCATATAAGATGCAATCTTTTTTAATGCATCCCCTTTACTGATGCCTTTAGCAGATACATCAAGTAAATATTTATCACTGGTAGTATACGTGAGTGCGGTTTGTTGATCGACAAATTTCATAACGCGATTCGTTTTTGTTGTATTCATTTCTTGGATTAAAATCTTTTCGATATGATCGATATCATCAATGATTTGATCATAGTACTTTATCTCAATTTTCTTGAGACCTGATGTTTCAGCAATGGCGTTGTACATCTCAAAACGTTTAATTCTTAAGCTATCTTTGACAAAATAACTCGGACCACGTGTCAATAGACAACAGTCTAAATGTTGATCTAAACAATACTCAATCATATGTTTTGCATCTTCTGCGGGTAAGTACTGTCTTTCGACAGAGACATTTTCATTTAAATCATCGATGGATCCACCATTGACAGAGATCACAAAGTCGACACCACCTAAAGCATGTGAATAGGTTTCGAGCATAGTGAAAATACGCCCCGAAGCTATCGCGATTTTAATACCTTTTTCGCGTAGTTTATGAATGGCTAAAAGACTTAACTCTGAAATAGTATGGTCACTTTTTAACAAAGTGCCATCGAGATCGAAGGCCACCAACCTAATCTGGTGACTTTTGGCTTTTAATGCATCTAACTCCATGTTATCGTCATCCGGTTTCCTTGGGAATAAGTGGACCTGTGGATGGCATTGTCTGCCACCCACAGGAGTCACTTTAGTTATTTAGCGTATTTTTCAACAAGTCCAGCAGCGATGACTTTTTCCTTGCATTCTGCTTCAGACATGACATTTCTTAAACCGATGACGGTCTTACCAGCTTTGACAGCATGGTCGAACATGTTCATGAAATTGAGTGGGCAAAACACGAGATCAAATTGGGTTGCTGAACTCTTCCCTTCAGAAATCGAACAGTGATGAATGTTATACACGGGAATACCGAGTTGTTTCAACACTTTTTCTACGGTGAGCTTCATCAACAAGGATGTCCCTGCACCATTGGCGCATGATACTAACACTTTAATCATAAGTTCGTCTCCTTAAAAGATAATTTATGCGTTTGCTTCTGCTGCTTTGTTTGCTTTGTATTGTTCGTAATCGTCAGTGACTAAGAAGTAATTCTTCTTGTCTGCACGATATTGAAGTTGAGGAATAAGAATAAGTACTGCAATGATGATAGCAACACCTGCGTAGCTTAAGAACTTCATAAGTACGGTGAAGATTGGCCATACAACTGCCCAGTCCCACATACCAAGGTATCCACCATAAGCTGCCATACCTACCCAGCTTGCGATAAGTGCAGATCCGAAGACTTGCATTAAGCCAGCGATGAATGGGAATAACATAGCTGCGCGTACGCCACCTTTATTGTTTGCAAATACGGCGATCGTTGCATTATCGAAGAAGACAGGAACGAATCCTGCGATGACGAGCACTGGGCTCTTTAATGCGATAAGTGCAAAGATCGCTAAGAATTGACCGAGGGCACCGAATAAGAAACCGATGGTTACTGCGTTTGGAGAACCGAAACCGTAAGAAACGGCACAGTCAACACCTGGAACAGCCCCTGGTAATAATTTTTGAGAAATACCTCTGAATGAAGCGGATAATTCAGTAACGAAGGTTCTAACACCAAGTTGTAGAATGGTTAAGTAAACTGCGAAGTTAAGTGCGGTCGTCATAATGTAGAAAAAGAATGATTTAGTCGCACCTAAGAAGCCTGCAGCGATAAGATAATCTTTACCAAGTACCAATAAGATTGTACCAAAGAATACAACCATTAGGATAGATGTAGCGACGATATTCTCATTAAAGATGGATAAGAAGCCTGGGAATCTCATGTCTTCAAGTTTCTTGGAAACATTTTTACCACTGTTCATCTTTTCTGCGAGTTTAGAGAAAATCGCTAAACCAAACATTTGTTGATGGGCAATACTGAATCCTGCACCATCGGTTAAGTCTTGTGTGATCTTAACGGTTAAGTTTGTACCTACTGCCCAATACAATCCAAGAATAAGACCCATAATTAAAAGGATTAGTGGATCATTTAATGCTGGGAATGCAAAGAGGATTAGCCAGAATGCGGTTGATGCTTGCTGAACTTGAACGTGTCCAGTCGTGAAGATTGCTCTCATCTTCGTATATTTCTTGAATGCTACAAGAAGAATGTTGAAGATAAAGGCAATGAGCAAGAGCACCATAACCGATGAGAACGCACGTCCGAAGACTTCGTTGACACCTGCAGTGACTGCATTTTGTCCGAAATAAGGGTCGATAACCATCGCATCTAGGTTGAAGCGATCTTTAAGCCCTACTAAGATAGGTCTGAAGTTTCCAACGAGTCCGCCAGAACCGACGATTAAGATTAAATAACCTGCGGTTGCTTTGACGAAGCCTGATAAGACTTCATACCATGGTCTCTTGAGTAACAAGTAACCGATGACGACCATCAAACCGATGAAGTAAGCTGGTTGGGTTAAAATGTTATTCGCGAAAAATTCCCAAATCGTTTGCAATACATTTAAAAAGCCGTCCATTTTTCTCTCCTATTTTTCTAGTTTATTTCACCGGTGAGCTTTTTCAAGTCCTCGACCGATTGAACCGTAAGTAGTGCTTCTAGTAGTGATTCATCTGTCAACATTTCGAAAAGTTGTTGCATGTTTTCAACGTGTTGATCCTTATCTACTGAAGCGAGGGTAAAAAATACTTTAGCATCTTTTGAAGAATCGTTGGGGTCAAAAGATATAGGTTTTTCTAATTTCATGAAGGCGATGGCAGTTCCATGAACACCCACTGCATTTTCTGTTGAATGTGGCATCGCGTAATTAGGGAACAAAACGATGTAAGGCCCAAATTTATTGACACATTCAATGATGAGTTCCGCATAACTGGGTTCGACAGTGCCATCAGCTTCAAGAGGTTTGCAGCTCATGCGTATGGCTTCTTGCCAACTATCTACATGATCTAAGAATAGATAATGATTCTTTTCAATAATCGTTTTTAGTAACATGAATGTCTCCTTATTACATGGATTTGAAAGGAATGTTTTGTTCTTCTTCGAAACAGTCTTCAAAACCACGTCGATGGTGATATTCACGAAGATTAACATCGGTTGGATAGGTATACTTTCCACCTACTTGCCATATAAATGGTTTGAACTGATATTGTAGAACATCTTTCTTCATGTCATAGATTGCTAAGATTTCCTTAGGATCAGACATAAAGTTTGCCCAAATATCATAGTGTAGGGGAATAAGGACCTTCGCACGAAGTGCTTCCGCCATACGGAGTAGATCCACTGAGGTTTGTTTATCAGCAATACCTACTGGATTTTCACCAAATGCTCCGAAGCAAACGTCAACTTTATGTTTCTTACCATGATCTGCAAAACTGATGGAGTAATGAGAATCTGCAGCATCGTAGATGTTACCGCCTGATGTCTTAAATAAGTAATTGACTGCTTTTTGATCCATATCAGGAATGGTTCCAGCAAGTGGTTCATAGCCGTTGGTTGTCACTAAGCATGTGCGATCGAATGAATCTAAAGCAACGATTTCAACATCTTTGACTTTAACCACATCACCAGGTTTAACCACGATACAGCGTTCAGCTGGGACTCCCCATTTGATCCAAAGATTGACGGATTCTTGTGGTCCAATAAAAGGAATTGGTTCTTTTATGTTTTGCAAAACGGCTGCAGCAAAGTAGATATCCATGTGGTCTGCGTGATAGTGAGTCGCTACGACTGCATCCAATTTTTTGACTTCAAAAGGATCGAGCACGTGCGGTTGTACGCGTAAATTAGGTTGTTGTAAACGTCCTCCAGACATGTTTGCCATTTGATGACCTGGTAACATATTTGCTGTACGCGTCGTGCGTTTTCCACTACCAAACCATAGGTCAACTGCGATGTTTGTATTTTGATCTGTTTTCAACCAAAATCCCATACAACCTGTCCACCATAATGCCACAGTATTAGGCTGAACCACTTCATCTTCAATGAGCTCGTTTAAGTATGTTCCCCACTCAGGAAACATGGCTCTTAGCCACGTATCTTTTGTAATTTCATTCACTTTTGCCATGTCGCTTCTCCTTTAAATTATTTTGATTATCAAAACGTTTTCTCGAGTTTAATTATATGATGTTTCGTTCATTTAAACAATGCTTTTTGTATTTTATGTTACTTTTTATGGACTATTTTTTCATATAATGTCATTTTTATGCACATAAAACGACGTAAACGTTTACATTTATGATTCTTGGTGATATACTCATGTTGAACACATCTTTTTCAAATTCTAAAGGAGCAAATCATGTTTACGTTAAAAAAATTATTGCTTGGTGATAAGACACGACTTTTCATGATGGTAGTTATCTTCATCGTCTTTATCGTTTTTACAACCCGTATCATTCTAGAAGAACCTAAGTTGCTTAATCAAATCCTTTATTTTGTCATCATGGGTTTCTTCGCGTTTTTCTTTGTTCTTTCTGAAGTGTTACGATATATCTATCAAAAGGGAATTGAACAACTTGTCGTAAAATGCGATCCTGAAGAGGCCTTTGTTTGGATGAATAAGCTTAAAAAAATCGATATAATTAAAGGGTACCAACAATCGATTTTGGTCTTCAAATCACTCTATTACCGTGATCTTGGCTTATATGATGAATTGAACACATTGATCCATGATCAGACATTTGAACATAGTTCTAGTTTAAAATTGGTGAAGAAGGTCAATGAATTTTATCTAGCTCTCCAAAAATCAGAGATTGAAACTGCTACTCGATTAAATAAGGAGATCAATGACATATACCTAATAAAGACCAAAAAACGTTATGCTGCTCGTCCTGTGTATAGCCTCAACCAACTCAATGCTGACTTCTATTTAGCTAAAAACAACCTAAGTAAAGCACATGATGCTTTAAGAGATATCAATGAACAAACACTTAATCCTCGAGAAAAAACGTATTATTACATCAGTTATGCCAAGTATTATCAATTAAAGAAACAAAACAAAGAGGAGCTTATGCTCAAACAAGCGAAAGAATTGGGAGAAAATCTCGCTCACGTTAGAAACTATCAGTAGGGGGAACATATGAGAAATAGTAAAGTGGCGATTGAAAAACGCCGAGAACGCATTTTAAAATTACTCGAATTTAGAGACAATATGACAGTAGAGGAACTCGCAGAAGAATTAAAGACATCCGAGATTACGATTCGACGCGACCTTGATCATTTTGAAGAACAAAATTTAATCGATCGACATCGTGGGGGGGCATCACTCAACAAAAACAACTTTACAACAAACATCTTCTCTTCCAATTTGGCGATCAATAAGCATGCGATTGCAAAAGCAGCTGCTCGATTCGTTGAAGATGGTGATACGATCTTTATTAATACTTCTTCCACCGCGTTGCTTATGCTTGAATACATCACTGCCAAGCAAGTCACAGTCGTCACGAATAACGGACGTGCAATCTTTTGTGAGTCGAAAGACAATTTATTTGTTGTACTCACGGGTGGAGAACTCCGTATGCCCAAGGAATCGCTCGTGGGTGATTTTGCAATCAACAATTTAAACCGAGTTAAAGCGGCAAAATGTTTCTTAGGATGTAGTGGGATATCCATTAAAGGTGGGTTTACTACCGCAGTATTGCAGGAAGTCGCCGTCAATGAAATTATGCTTCGAAATACCATTGGTTTAAAATTCGTGTTAGCAGATACGAATAAAGTAGGTAAAGAACATAGTTTTATCTCCGGATCAGTCGCCGATTTGAATTACTTGATCACCGATACACAAGCCAATGAAGCAGAGATTAAAGCACTAAGAAGTGCAGGTCTAAAAGTCATACAAGTACCTATAGAATAAATATAAGGACTCCTGCGAGTCCTTTTTTATAGACTCAAGCGAGTCATTACGTCATTAAAATCCACAACATGTTATAATCATTATGGATGAGGTGTGAACTTATGCAAACATATTTAGATCAACAAAGACGGTATTTTCAAACCGATGTAACAAAATCCTATGCCTTTCGTATCGAACAGTTAAAAAAACTTAAACAAGCGATTTTAGCGAACGAACAAGCGATATTAAATGCATTAAAGAAAGATCTCAATAAGTCAAGTTTCGAAGCGTATACGACGGAGATTGGTTTTACTCTGCTCTCTATTAAATCTGCTATCCGTTCATTAAAACGATGGATGAAAGTCAAAAAAGTGCCTACACCCATTTATCAGCTCAATACGAAATCCTTTATTAAAAGCGAGCCATTAGGAAATGTTTTGATCATCGGCCCTTATAATTATCCCTTCCAACTTGTGATTGAACCCCTTGTCGGAGCGATTGCTGCAGGGAATACTGCTATCATAAAACCTTCTGAATTTACAAAGGAAACAGAAAAGGTGATCGAAAAAGTGATTCAAGACACCTTTGATGCCAACTATCTCAAAGTCATCACAGGTGATCATCTAGTCACTGCTGAATTGATTAAACTGAAATTTGATCACATATTTTTCACCGGAAGTACACGTGTTGGTCAAATTGTTTATGAAGCAGCTAGTAAAAATCTCGTGCCAGTTACGCTTGAGCTCGGAGGGAAAAGTCCCACGATCGTCGATGAAACCATTAATCTGAAAGTGGCTGCACGACGTATTGCTTTCGGAAAGTTTATCAATGCGGGTCAAACATGCATCGCACCTGATTACATCTATATTAAGAAGAACATTCATGATGAATTCGTCAAAGAACTCAATCATGTGATCAAAACCATGTATAGCAACTATGAAGATTTTGGTCGTATTGTAAACGAAAGACACTTTAATCGTCTCTTGAACTTAATCAACAAAGATCAAATCGCCAGTCATCATCATTATGATTTTAATGACCGGTTAATCAGTCCCACAGTGATGAAAAATGTGTCCTGGAATGATCCTATCATGAAAGAGGAAATCTTTGGACCTATCCTTCCTGTCCTCATTTATGAAGATATCGATCAGTTGATTGCTGAACTCAAACTCAAGGAAAAGCCACTTGCACTCTACTTGTTTTCCAATGATAAGGGAACTCAAGATAAAGTATTTAATCAATTATCTTTTGGTGGTGGTGCGATTAATGATACGATTATGCATGTAAGTAATCCAGACCTACCCTTTGGTGGTATCGGTCCTTCAGGTATCGGAGCGTACCATGGTAAGCACAGTTTCGACCTCTTCTCTCACAAAAAGTCGTATATCAAGCGCTCAACATGGTTGGATCTCCCTATTGCATACCCCCCTTATTCAAGTAAAAAAGAAAAACTAGTTCGAAGAATTATGAAATAACCCGATGCGGGTTTTTCTTTTACAAATTATTTCTAATTCAAAATATTTTTATGCATATCGTTTTGCTATAAATAATATTGTAAATTATAATAAAGACAATGAAATTAGGAGGAATTATGAACATGAAAAAGTTTTTACTCGTTATGATCTTAGCGATCACAAGTTTAAGTGTTGCCGCATGTGGACAAAATGATGATGTGTTACGCGTCGCCATGGACCTGCGTTATCCACCTTTTGAAACGGTCAACACCAGCAATGATCCTGAAGGGATTTCCGTGGATATAGCTTTAGCTTTTGGTGAATTTTTAGGAGTTGAAGTTGAAATCGTCAATACTGAATTTTCGAGCATTATCCCTGCACTTGAAGCAGGTGAAGTCGATATCGCGATTGCATCCATGAGTATCACCGAAGCGAGAAAAGTCTCGGTTGATTTCTCAGATCCTTACTTCTACTTCAAGATCATTACGTTGGTTAATAAAGATTTCGCAACCACCAACGGATTAACAGAAGATTCTACTGTTGAAGATATTCTTGCAATCGAAAATGCGCGTTATGTTGGGATTGCATCTCAAGTGTCTTCTTCGATTCCACAATCATATGGTAAAGAAGTCACAGAAGCTACAGACTTAGGAACAGCCGTTGAATCAGTGGCTCAAGGCACAGCTGACGTTTTATTGATGAGTGCTAATCCTGTGGTGGATGGCTACAAAGCGAATCCTACAACAACGATGGTCGTTTGGGATCCATTTGTAGCAAGTCCTATTGGTATGGCGGTGAAGAAGGGGAATACTGAACTCATTGAAAAGGCCAATGAATTTATCGCTACCTTCAATGACGATGGTGGGCTCTATGATGTCCTCAAAGGAACATGGGATGCCGTTCTCATCGATCGTCTTGGACGCTATGGTTTAGATTTCTATATCAATGAAGAGTAAATTATTCAGTTATCTATTAGCGATTCTTACCGTTATTGCCTTTATCGTTTTTATTATCCTACGACAAACCTCTGATTTTAGTCTCGTGTCATTTAATGATTACCGGGAGATGATTTCAGAAGGTGTAATCAATACGATTTTGGTTTCGATTTTATCTCTTTTAGGTAGTTTGGTTTTAGGTTTTGTCTTTTACTTGTTTTCAATCTCTAAAGTTAAATATTTAAATGCTCTCACCGATGTATTCACGGAAATCATCTATGGAACACCTCTCTTAGTTTTAGTCGTGATTACTGCGTTTGTGATCGGACCTGCTTTTGGGACCTTTAATCGCAATGCCCTAGGTTTCACTGCATTGGTGTTTTATATGACACCCTACATGATGAATGTCTATAAATCAGCGTTTTCAAGCATCTCTAGAGATCAGTATTTAACGATGGATCTATTCGGCTTTACACCCTATCAACGATATCGATATATTATCATCCCTCAAGTCATCCGTATATTAATGCCACCGATGATGAATAACTTTTCCATGATCATCAAAGGGAGTGCTCTCTTGAATGTCTTATCGTACAACGAACTCTATTATGCGATTCGAGTAGCTCAATCCAAAACCTTCGCTTTCGTTGAAGGGTATGTATTGATGTGGATATTATATTTGATCATCACCATTCCTCTCTCACAGCTTACCAAATGGGTTCAAAGGAAGTGGGCATTATGAAAATTCATCTCAATCAACTTTCTCATACCTATGATGTTGAAGTTCTGAGCGATTTATCACTGGATCTTGAAGGGTATAAAGCTGTTGCTATCATCGGTGTTTCAGGATCGGGTAAGTCAACACTCATCCGCTTGATGAGTGGACTTGAGAAACCGACATCGGGTTCTATCCAAGTGAATGATCATGCTGTGGATGAAGAAGATTATCGAAAGAAAATTGGATTTGTGTTTCAAAATCATAATTTATTTCCCCATTTAACATTGAAACAAAATATTACTTTGGTTTTAGAAAAAACGCGAGGTTATGACAAAGAGGAAGCAGATCAGATTGCTGAAAAGTATTTAGGGATGCTTCATCTAGAAGATCAAACCCATAAACTTCCGAAAAACGTCTCAGGCGGTCAAGCTCAACGCGCATCGATCGCTCGCGCGCTTTCGGTCAATCCTGATATCATATTTCTTGATGAACCTACATCATCGTTAGACCCTATTTTAACTGATGAAGTTTTACGTGCCGTTGAAGAACTTAAAGGACTTGGTAAAGATTTTATTTTCGTAACACATGTCATGGGATTTGTCAGAGATTTTGCCGATTACGTCATCTTTATGGATAAAGGTAAAATCGTTGAACAAGGGACTCCAGAGATTCTTGATCAACCCAAGACCAAAGAACTCTATGAATTTATGCGAAAGGTGAGATAATTATGACATCGTTTATAAAACCTGCTTTACTTGGTAATGCTTCATCACTGGGTTATCACTGGATGTATAATGGAGATTATTTGGAAGGACTTGCCAAGCAAAAAGCGCTGTTATTTAACGTTCCTAATCAAGAAGAATATGATGAAGCAGGGCGTTCTTACTTTGCATATCCACATGCGAAACTTGGTGATGTGACCGTTCAAGGACAAATCTTAATATGGCTTTATGAAGCGGTTTTAAAGAAAGATGATTATCATAAATCTGATTATCAACAATTGCTTTTTGATCAATTTCGACCCGGTGGACCTTATCAAGGTT
>CAYLLL010000014.1:0-10268 GCA_964384655.1 uncultured Mariniplasma sp.
AACTTAGGTAAAGAAGTTGAAGTCTTTGGTTCAAGATCTGTTTATAGTGGTATGAGACAAATTGCTCCAACAGCGATTAATGCTGTCGGTGATGCAACCATGCCAACCGCTATGAATGTGGATAATATTGGTTTAAATGCAACCGATATGCTCCCCTATCAAGGACAACTTGTTACCTTAACTCAACTTTATGTCACTGCGAAATCTTCTGACTCTTATGGTAATGTCACGATTACTTTTGAACAACTCGCGACAGGATTAACTATCCAAATGAAGTGGGATTCAAGAAAAGCATTGAGCCAAGCTGCAGCAGACGCTTTAACAGCAGTCACTGTAGGTCAACTCTTTGATGTGACCAACCCAATGGCATGGTCCAATAAACCATTCTTCTATTACACAGATACTACCGTATTAACTGCTGCAACACTTAATGATGTTAGCAAAGTGGCTCTAGATGCTAAAGCATTAACCTTTGATGCTAAGTATGAAACAGCAACCACATTAACATTAGCTGCAACAGGCACCAACGGTTCTGCGATTGCTTGGACATCTTCTGACAATGCAGTCATCGATCCAACCACTGGTGCAGTTGTACCTCCAGTCTCCGGTATCGTTTCTGTAACTTTAACTGCTACTTTAACACTTAACACAACTGAAAAAGTTGTTGAATTCGTGATTGAAGTGGGTACTGAAGCTGTAGCTCCTCAAGTTGCTGATCTATTCTTCTCAGAATATATCGAAGGGTCTTCAAACAACAAAGCTTTAGAAATCTATAACCCTCTCAATGTTTCTGTAGATTTAAGTGGTTATACTGTTGAACTTTACTCAAATGGTTCAACTACTTTGACTGTAGCGCAAACATTAACCGGAACACTTCTTCCTGGTGATGTTCTTGTTATCGTTAACCCACAAGCTAACGCTACATTCTTAGCACTTGCTGATATCGTTGCTCCAGCATATCCAAACGTTGTTTCTTACAATGGTGATGATGTTGTCGTTCTTAAGAATGGCACTGAAATCGTGGATAGCATTGGTCAATTTGGTGTTGATCCAGGCACAAATTGGAACGTTAATAGTGTTGCAACAAGTGAAATGACACTTGTTCGTAAGGCAGCAATTAAGATGGGTAAACTCGATATGGACCAAGTCTATGATCCTTCTACCCAATGGGTTGCCTTCCCACAAGATACTTCCATGTATTTAGGGTTCCATGCTAACGAAATCTTCATTTCTGAATATATCGAAGGCTCATCGAATAACAAAGCTCTCGAAATCTACAATCCAACTGTTGAAGCTATCGATTTAAGTACCTACACTATTGAACTCTATTCAAATGGTGGAACCACTGCACAAGCAACTCAAGCTTTAACGGGAACTCTTGCAGCTGGTGATGTGTTAGTTATCGTTAACCCATCCGCAAACGCAACTTTCTTAGCACTTGCTGACGTTGTTGCACCTGCATATCCAAACATTGTCTCCTACAATGGCGATGATACTGTTCTTCTTAAGAATGGAACTGTAGTTGTAGATAGCATTGGTCAATTTGGTGTTGATCCAGGTACAAACTGGAATGTTAACAGTGTTGCAACAAGCGAAATGACACTTGTTAGAAATGCGGGTATTTTAAGAGGTCGTACTGCGTATGATGCAGTCTTCGATCCATCCGTTGAATGGACAGCATATTCACAAGATACATCTAGTTACCTTGGGGCACATACAGCTTAATCTTCAAACAATTGATGAACAAAGACGCGTGAGCAATCATGCGTCTTTTTTTATCATTTTTCCATAATGTTTTCCTCGAGTGACTATCATAACATTTTATGTTATAATACCTCTACCACAAGGAGATTTATGATGATAAAAAAACTAATGATGCTCATTGCACTCTTTTTCCTATCGATAGGACTCATTTCGTGTGAAGAAGAAATCACATCCGTTACCGTCCCAAATATCACAGGAATGACACAAACACAAATTGAAAAAATCTTTGCTGAAATACCCATAAGCATTACCTTTGAAACCGTAGTGAATAACTCGATTCCCGAAGGTCGTTTTGTCTCGTATAATGATATGATTGTTGCCGGAGATATCGTTGAACCCAATGCAAATCTCATCATTTATTTAGCAACCCATGAAAATAGACTCCCTGATCTTAGGGGACTTAGTCAATTAAGTATATTGACTGAAATCTCCAAGATTGATGTTGTTGTTGAGTTTCAGTTTTTTGAAACTAATGATATCGAAGAAGGCTATTATGTCGCATACGGAAATAACAACTATGCAGGACAATTGGTTGCTAAAGGCGCTACGATTTTAATCTATATTGCGAAGCCCATTCCTGAGATCAATCGTAGTTTAATCATTTCAAAATATTTAGAAGGCAGTTTAAATAATCGAGCGCTTGAATTATACAATGTTTCAGATGAAACCATTGATTTATCATTATTTGAGATTGCAATCTATTCCGATGGTTCAGAAGCAGCCATGACAATCATTGAACTTTCAGGATATTTAGGTATGCATGAAACCTATATCATTGCTTATTCAGGGGCTGAAGAATCTATAAAAAATGTTGCAGATGATCTCCATTCTCGCTTAATTTTTAACGGGAATGACACCATTGTCTTAAGGCAAACCGATGAAACAATGATTGATGTTTTAGGAAACATTGGTTGGGGTCTATTCTATTTGGATAATCGCACACTTATCAGAAAAACAAACATTCATGAACCCTCAACAACTTTCGATATTGAAGAGTGGGATACGTATGCGAAAGATTATGTTTTACCCTTTGGTAGTCATCCTATTGCCTACCCTGAAACCTTTACGTTTAATAGCGAATATCTAAGCATTCCCTTCAGTGAACCGTATGGTATGATCGAAGTTGAATTTGTGTCGAATAACGATGGTGATACTGCCCAATTTACTCCAGGGTTTCTCTATGATAACCGCGTTCGTTTCATTGGCATCGATACTCCTGAAACCGGAAGTGGGATTGTCGCAACCCATGCGAAGAACTTTGTAGGAACGAAACTTTCTCAAGCCAATACAATCTACTTAATGCATGATCCAGTTTCAGGCAATGTAGACACTTATGGAAGATATCTTGCTCTTATTTGGGCAGATGGGTCTTTACTTAATTACGAGATT
This sequence comes from uncultured Mariniplasma sp., assembly GCA_964384655.1. Taxonomy (GTDB): domain Bacteria; phylum Bacillota_I; class Bacilli_A; order Acholeplasmatales; family Acholeplasmataceae; genus Peloplasma. The sequence goes on from CAYLLL010000014.1 coordinate 3,154, forward strand.
GTATTAAATGGATATAGTCAAAACAATTATCAAGATTCAACCCAAGCTCTAATTTTTAACGGGATCCCCCTAGCACGTTGGATGACCAACGCCGAAAGCTATGCGAAGTCTTTAGGATTGGGGGTATGGGGATAATGGTCTTAAAGTATATCAACCGTATTCTCTACGCCTTAGGCATCGCCTTAGGACTTATCTTTGTCTATAACTTAAGCGACTCCTATGCGAGAACGCTCGAACTTCAAAAAAGAGGGAAAGAAGCCCTTGATTCAGAAGCATATGAAGCGTTCATGCCTACACGTTATTATAACCCCACTTTATTAGTGGACGAGACAGTCGATGAGTCTGGCGTCATTTATCAAGTAAAGATTTATGAAGTAGCCTACATTAGACTTCTTAATGATGAACTTATCGTCGTTGATGGATTACATGTCTTAATGATCCAAGACGAGGGTGTTTTGCAATCAGAATTCTTTCAAGTACAGTGGATTCAAGGAGATCAGATGATAGACTATGTGGGTTATCGCTATTTTGATCTACCCGTCTATTCCGTCATGAATGCTGAAACGGCGACGATGTTTACTCGACGTGAGACCTTTTATGATGATCAACAAACGTTTGAGCCTATAACTGGATTTCAAGTCTATCAGAATGAGAACGTTCTTTTTACTCTAGATGTTGACATTAGCGAAAGCGACTTTGTTATCAAATCCGAACTTGAGGCTTATCTTGATTTACATGAGGACGCACCAAGTTCAGCAGATCTTCATTACGCGTTGTCTCCCGAAGTGATCATTGATACAAAACATCTTGTCATTCGAAATCTTGTGATTTACGTCGTTATTGCAAGTTTAGTCACCTATGTAATTTTTAAATATCGTAATCAACGCCTCGGTCGTAAAGATCCGACAGAAGGGCTACAAAAAGATATTGATCGACTTCAATAATGCTTTAGGAAAAGCGATACATCATCGCTTTTTTCACCTAAATATGATATACTATCATAATACGTTAGGAAAGGATTTTGACAGACTATGACCATCAAGAAAAACATCATCCGTCTTATTGAAACTTATGATCAGATTATTATTCATCGTCATTCACGTCCTGATATGGACGCGATTGGATCGCAATACGGTCTTTATTTAACCATCAAAGAAAACTACCCCGAAAAGAAAGTCTATGTTGTCGGTGATTCCAACGACATGGTCTATCTCGCTAAAATGGATATCATCCCGGATGCATATTACATCAATGCGCTTGCCATCATCACTGATGTCTCTGTATCGAGACTTGTCTCTGATGATCGGTATCAAATGGCGAGTGATTTAATCATTATCGATCATCATCAAAATGATACCGATATCGAAAAGGTCACACTGTTCTATCGTGATCCAAGTTTTGCATCTGCAAGCGAAATGATTATTGATTTGATTAAAGAAACGAATCTTAGAGTCACTCCAGAAGCCGCGACATACCTTTATGGAGGGATGGTCACTGATACAGGAAGATTTTTATATTTAAATAATCCCACCAAGACCTTCGAACTCGCTTCATACATCACTCGATTTGAACCCTCAGTTCAAGAGTTTTATGATTTTATCTATACAGAACCTCTTCAAAAGCGTTTGACGAAAAACTTATTCGCCAATTTTGAAATCACTGAAAACGGTGTTGCCTATCGAAAGAATGATGCTGAACTCATTCAAAAGAGCGGATTAGAATTTCAAGCGATCTCACGTGGAATGGTCAATCAAATGGCAGGGATCAAAGAAATTCCCATTTGGGCAAACTTCACAGAAGACGTTGAGAATAACCTTATTGTAGGTGAATTTAGAGCACGTGGAATCACGATTGTGGATATCGCTAAAAAATATGGTGGCGGTGGACACAATCAAGCATGTGGTGCGAGTTTGAAAGATTGGAATGAAGTCGATCTCGTCTTAAAAGATTTAGATGAAAGGGCAAAAGAAAATGCAAAGAATACTCGATAAAATAAAAGAATACAACACCATTATTATCCACGGACACAAACGTCCTGATGGAGACTGTTATGGGGCACAATTTGGATTAAAAAACATTATTGCCTCATCATTTCCTGATAAAAAAGTCTACGTTGTAGGTGAAACGAGTGATTTTGTAAGTTTTGTTGGGAACATGGATATCATCCCCGATGAAACGTATCAAGGTGCGTTATCGATTGTCGTAGATACAGCAGTACAAGATAGAATATCTGATCCACGCTATACGCTAGGGGATTACATTATAAAAATTGATCACCACATACCCGTTGACCACTATGGTCACATGCGATGGGTCGATACCAATTTCCCATCATGTGCTCAAATGATTGCGTATTTCTATACAAAGTTCCAAAATGAACTATCACTTACTGAAGAAGGAGCGATCGCACTTTACACAGGCATTGTCACCGATACGGGAAGATTCCGCTTTCGAGGAGTTTCTCAACTCACCCATCAAATGGCAGGACTTATGATCAAAAAAGGTGTCGATGTTGAATATATCGATCGCCAACTTTCCATCGAGTCAATGGAAATGATTGCCTTAAAGGGATATGTCTATTCAAATTTTGTTGCTAATGATGGTGTCGTTTATATCAAAATGACACGTGATGTCATCGAAAAATATGGGGTGACTGATGAGCAAGCGGCTTCCATGGTTGGTTTAATCGGAGGAATCGAAGGATATCCTGTTTGGGCACTACTCATGGAATACCCCACGGAAATAAGAATTCGTCTTCGTTCAAACGGACCTACCATCAATGAACTTGCCAATAAGTATCAAGGCGGGGGTCATGCGAAAGCAGCTGGCTGCAAACTGAATTCCTGGGATCAATTGCCTGAATTTATTATAGATGCTGAAAACGTGGTTAAAGCCTATCTTAAAGGTGAATAACGTATGTCTAATGCATGTGAAGCGATTCTCGTTGAAACACCCAAATTGCCTTTAAACGAGATTGAGTTGAGTTTAACCAAGACCTATCGAAAAGACATCTTTAGACCCTTTGTTCAAGCCATCAATGAGTATGAACTCGTCCAACCCGGGGATAAGATTGCTATCGGGATATCTGGTGGGAAAGATAGTTTACTTATGGCTAAACTATTCCAAGAACTCAAGAAACACAATAAAATTCCTTTTGACGTTGTTTTCCTATCGATGGATCCGGGATTCCGTGATATCAATAAAGAACTGTTGATGAAAAACTGTGAGTACTTAAATATCCCGCTTACCATGAAAAATTCCGATATATTCCACGTTGTTCAAAAAATAGCAAGCGAAAATCCATGCTACATGTGCGCACGCATGCGTCGCGGTTTCCTATATAATGCTGCTAAAGAACTTGTGTGTAATAAACTTGCTTTAGGTCATCATTTTGACGATGTCATTGAAACAACGATGATGAACATGTTTTATAATGGTACGTTCATGACCATGGTTCCTAAAATTAAAGCCGAAAACTTTGAAGAGATTGAACTCATTCGTCCGATGATGTTTATCAAAGAAAAAGATATCATTCGATGGGTTAAACGAAGTGGCATACAAGCGATGAACTGTGGATGTACCGTGGTTGCAGAAAAAACATCATCTAAGAGACGAGAAATTAAAGCGATGATTGCTGAACTCAAAAAGATGCATCCAGATATTGATGCACACATCTTTAATGCAGGACAAAATGTGAATTTAGAAGCGATTATCGGTTATCGAATGGGATCAAAAAAAGTTCATTTCAATGAGATGTATAAAGAAAGACATCAAAAGATAGAAGAAAAAGAATAATCCTACCAAGAGGATAGGAGGGAGAACATATGTATTTTTTAGATACCAATTTATCAGGTTTAGAGATTTTACTTAAAGTCATCGTTCCATTACTCATCGCTTTCGTTGTAGGGGCTTTTGTGGGACTTGAAAGACAAAATGTAGGGAAAGCCGCGGGTTTATCTTCTCACATTTTAGTCGCGGTTGCCAGTGCGGGGATTGCAGTGATGCAACGTCTCATGTTTGAACACCAAGTCTTTCTACAGTCTACAGGAATCTCGATTGATCCAGAACAACAACGTGTCATTGCTCAAGTGGTCACTGGGATTGGGTTTATTGGTGCTGGGGTTATCTTAAAAGATCAAACCCAAGTCATTCGAGGAATCACTACAGCAGCAACCCTTTGGTTTGTCGCGATGACAGGACTTATCCTTGGCAGCGGATATGTCATCATTGGTTCGATTTTAGGTGCGTTTGTGATCATCTTTATTTTGATGCGAGACTTTAAACGTGGATTTAATCCATTAGTTCCTAAAGAAAAAAGAGAACGACCCAAAAATAGCGTTCAGGAGTAACTATGACCTTTGATACGATTGCTGCGATTTCTACAGCGATTGGCACTGCAGGTATTTCAGTGATCCGCATTAGTGGGGAACGTGCAGTGTCTGAATTCAATAAGATCTTTAAGGGTAAAGACTTAAATAAGGTTAAGTCCCATACATTACACCACGGATTTATCTTGAATGAAGATGGGTCTTACTTAGATGAAGTTATGGTTGCAGTGATGAAAAAACCAAAAAGTTTTACCGCTGAAGATACGGTTGAAGTCTCCACCCATGGAGGTCTTTTAATCACGCAAAAAGTTTTAGAAAGAATTTTAACCTTAGATATCAGACTTGCTGAACCCGGTGAGTTTAGTGAACGCGCTTATCTGAATGGTCGAATTGATTTAGTGGAAGCGGAATCGATTATGGATTTGATTCATGCGAAAAGCACTGAAGCGATGAAAATCGCAAGTTTAGGTATTCAAAAAGAAACCTCTAAACTGATCCGAGATTTACGTCAGAAATTATTAACCATCATCGCTCAAATTGAAGTCAATATCGATTATCCTGAGTATGATGATGCTATTGTCATGAGTAAAGAAATCATCGGACCTGCCACACTAGATTTGATTTCGGATATCGATCATCTACTAAAAGAATCTCATAAAAATCAAATCATTCGTGATGGCGTGAAAACCGTCATTATCGGAAAGCCCAACGTCGGTAAATCCAGTCTTTTAAATGCCCTTCTTAATGAAGAAAAAGCGATTGTGACTGAGATTGAAGGAACCACGAGAGATACGATTGAAGCCTATATCAATGTCTCAGGAGTTACCCTAAAACTTATCGATACCGCAGGGATCAGAGATACTGAAGACATCGTTGAAAAAATCGGTGTTGACCGCTCCAAGAAAGCATTAAATGAGGCTGAACTCGTTTTATTGGTCCTTGACCAAAGTAAGGCGCTTACCAAAGAAGATAAAGAGCTTTTAGAATTGACCAAAGATAAGAAACGAATCATTATCGCCAATAAAGCAGATCTTCCTCAAGCGCTAGCGATGGAAGAAGTGATTTTGATCTCAACAATCACTAAATATGGACTTAAAGATCTTGAAAAAGCCATTTTAAAACTCTTGTCTCTAGAAGATATCGAATCGAGAGATTTTAATTATTTATCGAATATTCGACACATCACTAAAGTCAAAGAAGCAAAATTATCCCTTGAGAACGTGATGAAGGGTATTGCTTTAGAAATGCCTGTCGATGTTTATGCGATCGATCTCACGCAAGCATGGAGATCGCTTGGCGATATTTTAGGTGAAAACTATAGTGATTCACTTCTGGATGAACTCTTCTCAAAATTCTGTTTAGGTAAGTAAAAAAAGTCACATCATCATTTGGGTGATTATGTTATAATAGTTGAAGAAAGAAAGGATGGGAAATCTTCATGGCTTATGTCGCCTTATATCGTGCCTATAGACCGAAAGCTTTCAGTGAAGTCTCTGGCCAAAAAGTCATTATCAAGACGTTACAAAATGCCCTTTTACACGACAAGATTGCCCATGCATATCTTTTTTCAGGCCCTAGAGGAACAGGGAAAACATCCATTGCAAAGATTTTTGCGAAAGCAGTCAACTGTATTCATCAGCCCAATAACGAACCCTGCAATGAATGTGATGTCTGCAAAGGCATCGATAATGGAAGCATTCCCGATGTCATTGAAATTGACGCCGCATCGAATAATGGTGTGGATGAAATTCGTGATTTAAGAGATAAAGTTAAATATATGTCATCGGTAGGACGTTATAAAGTCTATATCATCGATGAAGTGCATATGTTAACTCCAGGAGCATTTAATGCACTGTTAAAGACATTAGAAGAACCTCCAAAACACGTGATCTTTATTCTTGCAACCACAGAAGTTCATAAAATACCAGCAACGATTTTATCGAGATGCCAACGTTTCGATTTTAAAAATATTGAAACTTCAGACATCATCGATAAATTAAAGAAAATTGCAGAAACCGAAAAGATTAATACGACTCCTGAAGCGATCTATGCCATCGCAGAAAACGCTGAAGGTGGACTACGTGATGCCATTTCACTTTTAGACCAAGCGATTTCTTTTTCTGGAGATACCATCACCGAAGATGATGTCCATCAGGTCTCAGGATCTGTTTCTAAACAATCCATGATTTTACTTCTTACGGCCATTTCGAATAAAGAGATTGCGACTGCGATGAATGTCTTAAAAGATTTACTCGCACAAGGAAAAGAAATCACCCGCATCGTCAATGACCTAATCTTAGCACTTCGTGATATTTTGATTGAAACAACGACAAAAGTCGATCACCAGAAATACGCTGAAATCTTATCTATTTTCTCAACAGATAAAGTTTATTTCTATTTAGATATTTTAAACCAGCTCCAACAAGACATGAAAACCACCCATCAAAAGCGCGCTTATGTCGAACTAGCCTTGATCAAGATGATGGAACATCAACAGTTGAAGACACTTGATTATGATGCTGTGATCAGAGATCTAAAGAATGATCTTTCTGAACTCAAAGAAACGATTAAGAACCAACCCAAAGCTCAAGTCATCGCAACCCCTCACAATAAAAAACCTTTGGTGACCATCAAACAAGTTGAACACATATTAAATAATGCGGACAAGGATAAAAAAGCATTACTTCAATCGGGCTGGAGTCACTTAAAGGACTATCCCAAACCCCATTTAAAAATGGTCGCGTACCTTTTATCTCAATGTGAGCTCGAAGTGGTCTCCACGACCAT
>CAYLLL010000015.1:0-10237 GCA_964384655.1 uncultured Mariniplasma sp.
CGATTACGAGGAATTAACCGAAGTTTTTTTTCGTGAAGCCGTTCGAGCCATCATCGTGATCGATCATAAACTCGCGATGATTAAAGGAAAGAAATATGAAGAATACAAGTTTCCTGGAGGCGGTATCGAAAAAGGTGAATCAGATCTTCATGCACTGATCAGAGAAACGAAAGAGGAAACAGGATTAACCATCATTCCTGAAAGTGTGTCCCCTTACGGTATGATGCATGAGAAGCGTCGATCAGTTTTTAACCCCAACCAAATTTTCGATATGTATTCAAGGTATTACCTCTGTCAATGTGAAGATAAGATAGAAGAAACCAATCTCGATGATTATGAAATGGATTATGGATATGCTCTCGAATTTGTAAGCATTGATGAAGCCATTCAAAATAATGAATTAGCTAAAAAGCATCAACATATAGCTACATGGATTGAACGAGAACTCTACGTATTAAAACGTCTAAAAGAGGAAGGATTGATGTAAACGATGGGACTTTATGATGCCTATCAAGAATTCATCAAAACCCATCCCCGTAAAAGTTTTCATCATCGCGGGGATGTCATCATTTTTAGACAATTTGGGGAAGGGCCAAAAGTCCTTGTTTTACTCTTGGGTAATGCCATGTTTTCTGGCGATGCTTATTTTAAACTTCAAGAGGGTTTAGCAAGCGAATACCAGATCATCACGATCGATGACTATGGAGCTAAAATGACGATTGATAAAGTCACGGATTGTATCTCTGATCTCCTCAAAGTCTTAGAAATTAAAAAAGTTTGGGTTATGGGAATGAGTCATGGAGGAGGTCTTGCACTCTCGTTTGCTAGAGATCATGCAAGTCAGTGTGAGGGATTAATTCTCTATAATACACTTATGCGTCCTAAAGAAGAAAGTGATATCTCCAGCGAGGTCGTTCAAAACGTCTTAACAGCCATTGATCAACTTTCAGAATTACGTCGAATCATGCCACTCGCCAACATTAAAGAAGTTTTAATTGAACAGATTAAAGCAGAGATTAAGGATGAAGATGCTATCGATCTATTTGAAGCATTGATCTCTCAATATACAGAAGCCCATGAACGCGCACAAATGAGTATGATTAAAGATCTGTTAAATTCATATCTTTTCAGCAAAGCGGACTTCAAGTATTTAAACTATAAATCGCTCATTTTTTATGGTCATGATCCTGATCCATTTGGAGGGAATGAGCTGATTGAAGCGCTCGTAGATACAATGACCAACCCTCATTTACAGTATCTTGAAACCAATCGATTTGATCTCATTGTTCATCCTGATGAGATGCTCGAGAAGATGATTAAGTTCATCAATTCAATGAACAAAAAAGCGCTTAACTAAGCGCTTTTATTGATGATATAAGGAGCATACATAATTCGTTGATCTGGTGTGAGGATGACTTTTACATAGGTGCCATCATCTTCATATTTTGTTTCTAAAATGGTGTTGTTTTCTTTAATCATTGAGTAGATATGTCCCTGATCAAATGGGATCTTCAAAAGCTCGATTCGATTGTTTTTGTAGATGTGTCCATAAATCATATTGACAAGCTCATCAATGTTTTCTTTTGTACGATTCGAAATAAAGAGATAATCTTCTTCCAAAACAGGTGTATAAGGTGCGATTTCTTTTTTTGTGAGTACAAGCAATCTTTCGATTTCACCTGCACCGATGGACTGAAGAACTTCCTTGGTTGTCGTAATCTGTTCTTCTTTAAAGTAAGCGCCATCGACAACATGAATCAGTAAATCAGCACTCACCACATCACTTAATGTGGATTCAAAACTTCGAATCAGTTCATGTGGGAGTTTAGCAACAAATCCTACGGTATCGATGAGAATAAAGGGTGGATAGTTTTCCTTCTGCATCCGCTTAGCTTTAGTATCTAGAGTAGCAAAAAGCATATCTTTTTCTAACACGGGTTCTGAATCATGATGCATATATTCAGCAAGCGAATTCATGATCGATGATTTACCCGCATTGGTGTATCCAACTAAGGCAACCACGGGGATGCGATTCTTCATTCTCTGTTTTCTCGAAACCATTTTTTCGAGCTTAATTTTTTCGAGTTCTCGTTTGATGAATGTGATATCTTCAGATAAACGTCTACGATCGAGTTCAAGTTTCGTTTCACCAGGACCTTTCGCATTATAGGATCCTCCACCTTGGCGAGATAACGAGCTTCTCATGCCGATCAAACGGGGAAGAAGATACATCTTTTGGGCGAGTTCGACTTCGAGCATTGCCTCTTTGGTTTGTGCGCGAAGGGCGAAGATTGAAAGGATGAGAAAACTTCGATCGATCACTTGAACATCGAGTTCAGCCTCTAAATTTCTTTGTTGAACGGGAGATAACGTATCATCAAATATGACGATATCAATATCCATGACAGAAATCATGGTTTTAATTTCTTGAACTTTTCCACTTCCAATGTAGTACTTAGGAGTGATTAGTTTTGCATTCTGAACGATTTTGTCCTTTGTCTTGATGTCGAGTGCTTCAGCGAGTGCTTCGAGTTCATCAAGAGAACGCATCGTGTCCTCATAGTTAGTTGTGTAGGCGAGGCCTACCAGTAGTGCTTGATCCATAGTGGTCCTTTCTTTTATGCGTGCACAGTGTGCGTCTAAGCGTGATGTCAATATTGACGCATGAAAGCCCTAAGGATCAGAATCAAAGAGATTATCTTTTCGTCCAAGTCCTCAAGGCGGTTAGCATAATATGCTTTTTACAAATGTAATTAACATGTTGATCCCTCCTCAAGTCATCGGTGATTTCTCACCATTCCTTATTATAGTCTCTTTTCCTCATATGTTCAATGTTTGCTTGATTTTATCGTTTTGACATCTTAAGATGTGATATAATGAATAGTAGTTAAAAGGGGTGCACAAACATGTGGAATGATATACCCATTTGGAAAATCATCGTCGATGCCTATTTTGTTTGGGTTTTGGTGGTTTTCGCCGTCAAATTTCTCGTTTCAAACAAGCGAATGCTCGCGGTTGTTTCATCGTTTTTACTCGTCTATCTTCTTGCATTTCTGGCGAATTATTTTGACTTACTCATCAGTTCTAAGATCTTAGGTTACTTAACCGAGTGGCTTCCTATCGTCTTAATCGTTATCATGGCACCAGATATCAGAAGAAGTTTAGAGTTCGTTTGGAAAGCTGATTCACGTAACGAAGAGTTAGTTATGGGGAGTGAACGCACCAAGCAAGCTATCGTCGATGCAGCAATGATTCTATCCGGCCAAAAGATTGGCGCGCTTATGACCATTGAAAAGCATAACACATTGGATCAATATGCTGAACGCGCGATCATGATGAACAGCCAAGTGTCTAAAGAAGTTCTCATCAATATATTTACCCCTAATACACCGCTTCACGATGGCGCTGTCATCATTCGTGGTGACTCCATTCTTTGTGCAGGGGCTTATTTCGTATTATCCGATAATCAAAACTTCGAAAAAACCACCGGATCAAGACATCGTGCCGGTCTAGGGATTAGTGAAATCACCGACAGTTTGACCATTATTGTTTCAGAAGAAACAGGAAATGTCTCTATTGCTGTCGAAGGGATTATGCTCAAGATTAATGATCGCGACAAATTGATGGAATACATCAATATGTTTATGAAGTGAGGCGATATCTATGCGACTATTCAAAAAAATATTAACGTTTATTTTTGAACCTCTCAAAGCGTTTGCGAATCGTAATATTGCAGAAAAAATCTCTTCATTCTTCTTCAAGAACAAATGGATGATCTATGTACTTTCTGTGATTGTGACACTATTAATTTTAACGATGACGTATATTTTAAACGTGAATTGGTGATTCTATGCTTCAACATCCTATTTATCCCCTCATCATCACCGTCTTTACCCTCTTCTTAATCATTATCCAAAGCATACAATCAGAAAAAGTTCTTAAGAACCGATTGGTCATCGGTTTTTTCAATATGACCATGGCAGTCATGGTCCTTGTCATCTATCCAACGATGGTCCTCGGCAATACGCTCTATGAACAGATTTACATCGTGTTTAATTTCTATGCGTATACCGTCTTTCTTCTTGTTTTATACGCGACATTCAAAACAGCGATTCTTAAAGCGAATCATTATCAACTCTTTGTCAAATCAATTAAGAATAGCCGCTTTAATGCATATTATGTCGTGGATGCAAAAGAGAAAATCAAAGATATTTCCTCTGGACTTCTTCGAGAACTTGGTCTAGATAAAGAAGATGTGATCGGTAAAAGACTCTTTACCATCTTCAATAAGACGATTCGTTTTCAAAAGTTAAACGATCAAGAAGTCAATAACCGTCAACTCGAAAGTTATTATTTATCTTATAAAGAACGTGCACATCCAGGAGATTCTGAAATTGAGGAACTGACGTTTCTCAATGTCGATGGAAACCCAGTGATTCTTCACATGGTCATGCAGCCTGTGTATGCTTTAGGGCGATATAAAGGAAGAATTTGTGTGGGTGAAAAGAAATCCAATTTTGATATGCTCGCGGTTGAAAAAGAACTCCATGATCGAAATCAAGAATTAGAAAGCATTCGTCATAAGTTTATTGCAACGCTTGAAATCTCTGAAGAAGGACTTTTTTATATCGATTTAGATGAACGTATATTATGGGCTTCTGATGTTTTAGTGAGTATGTTGAAGCTTCCTGGAAACACGCTAGACCTAACCGATTTTAGACGTCAAATTGATGCGGAAGATTTGAAGAAATATTTAGCGTTAATCGGTGACTTATCGATGAATAAGAGCACCTATTCAACCTCTTACCGAATTCTTGTTGATGGACGTTATGTCTGGTTTAAAGAAAAGGGAAAGCGTCTATTTGAAGATACTGAATCTGCGATTATCATGGGGACACTCAATCCTATGAAGACCAAACACTACATGGCATCTAACATCGATGAACTCGATCGTCTCAAGGATCAAAACGATTTATTAGTTTCGATGAATAAACTCTTTAGAGATTCACGATACTTCCAACTCGTGGTTTTCAAATTAAAGAATATGCCAAAGATCAATGAAACCCATGGTCGTGATGTAGGAAATATGCTTATGGCTGAATATATCAAGAAAATGCGTACCTCATTTGTCACAGAGAGCGGCGATATATTTAGAATCTCAGGCATTGAGTTTGCTGTAACCATCACGGATCCTAGAAAAATCGATATTCTTCAACAAGGAATTAAATCCAATAAAACGTTCTTAAATCTTGTCATGCAGTATGGCTCTTTATCTGTCGAACTTGAAGTATTTGCAGGAATTGCGATCGGTGGTTCGGATGCCCATGATGAGCATAAGCTTTACCAAGCAGCTGCGCAAGCACTTAAGATTGCTGAAAATCCACAATTTTCTGCCCATGGATGTTACTACAAGGATATCGCTAATTCATGAACAAGCATGAATTAAGAGAATTTTTCATTCGTCAGAGAAAAGAGATGTCTGATGAAGAAAGAAATCGTCAATCCAAATCGATTGTCGAACAAATTCAATTAGATTCTCGGTATCAGAAGGCTAAAGTTGTCGCTTTGTTTTATCCGATGTCAAAAGAAGTGAATTTACTCCCCCTTTTAGAGGATCATAAAACGTTTTTATTTCCTCGTGTAGACATCGATGGGATTCACTTTTATCCTTACTCAAAACCTATGGCATGGCGTCGATCATCATTTGGTGTCATGGAACCTGAAGGCGACCAATCGATGGATGATCAGATTGATGTCATGCTTGCTCCTGCACTTTCGGTGTCAAAAGACCTTTATCGCTTAGGTTATGGTAAAGGATATTATGATCATTTCTTATCAAACCATCGACCAAAGCACGTGATTGGCGTTATCTTTCATCATGAGTGGATGGATGTTCTACCCAGCACAAGTTACGATCAAAAACTCGATGATGTTATCAAGGGGTCCTTATGAATACAGCTCTTATTGTAGCCGCAGGTGCGGGTACTCGTGCGAAACTGAATCAATCAAAAATACTTTATCAAGTCAATCATAAGCCACTGTTCTTATATAGTGTTGAGACATTTAAATCGATGGGATATACCATCGTTTTAGTCGTTTCAAAAGATGATCTTAATGAAGTGAGAAAATATGTCACTGAAGATATTAAACTCGTGATTGGGGGTAAGACGCGTTCTGAATCCGTCAAATTAGGATTGAAAGTTGTCGAAACACCCTATGTCTTTATCCATGATGCTGCACGACCACTCATTACCAAACAAACGCTATTCAATATTGAAAAAGCATTGGAATATCATGACGCAGTCTTGCTTGCTGAAAAGCTAACCTCTGCATTAAAAAAGACGAATATACAAAACTATACGAGTTTGAATCGTGATGATTACTTGCTCGCCCAAACCCCACAAGCATTCTTAACAGAAAAAATTCGTTTTGCGTATTTTCGCAATGAGCATACCTATGATGATGACATCAGTTTATACCAGACGTTTTATCCAGAGGAAAAGATTCATGTGGTGATCAATGAAGATCCCAATATGAAAGTGACATATCCCCAAGATTTTGCTTATGTTAAAGCGATTTTAGAAGAAAGGGATGAGCATATGCGCATCGGTCATAGTTTCGATATCCATGCACTTGTTGAGGGACGTCCCCTTTGGCTCGGTGGCATTGAAATACCTTTTGAAAAAGGCTTATTAGGACACAGTGATGCCGATGTTTTACTTCATGCGATCAGTGAAGCGATTTTAGGTGCTCTTGCTCTAGGTGATTTAGGCACGCACTTTCCAGACACTGATCCTAAATATAAGGGCATTGACTCCAAACTCATTCTTAAAGATGTCTTGATGCTTATGCAGGATAAAGGATATAAGATCGCGAATGTGGATGCGACTATCTATGCAGAACTTCCTAAATTAAACCCACATATTTTAACGATTCGTGAAAGCATTGCCCGATTGATGTCTGTCGATCTAGACTTGGTGAGCGTTAAAGCAACAACCTATGAAAAGATGGATGCTATCGGTGAACAAAAAGCGATGGCTGCGGAAGCAGTTGTCTTATTGAAGAAGGTGTAACCATGATTATTGATACAGAGTTTGGCCAATTTGAATTAATCAAAAACTATCGTGATGGATTTGATCTCTTAAAATTTAACGAACGTTATGTAGATGTTGCCTTTGATCGTTATACGTATCTTGTAGGTGATCTCTCTTCGGGTCTTTTACGCATCAAAGGATTTAACTCGGATCCCAAAAGTCCCAACGGCTTTAAGCGTATTCCCGATTACTTAAATGAATCATGCAGTATGAACTGTGCACACTTCGTTTTAAAACGATTGAAACCCAATCAAAATCCTATCGAAAAAGATGAGGAATGATTTCATTTGAACAATTGTACAAAGTATTATATACTTAGGTTGTCAAAGGAATGGTGAACACAGATGGATGATACAAAACAACAGGTCTTGGATCTGATTACAAAAGTTAGACCCTATTTACAGCGCGATGGAGGAGACATTGAAGTCTTGAGCGTTGAAGATGGCATTGTATATGTGAAAATGTTAGGTGCATGTGATGGTTGTATGGCGCTCGATGTGACGTTGAAACAAGGGATTGAAACCATGCTTCTTGAGAATGTACCAGGGGTTATTGCAGTCGTTACTGTCGATTAATGAAGGGGGAATTTTTCCTCCTTTTTTTCACACATTTTTCATTCCTCTATATTCTTTATCTTTAATTTGATATAATCACGTTAAATGAGACATCATTTAAGCACCCATAAAAAAAATGTAAAGGTGGTCATGTATGAAAAGAAATGTTGGTTTGGTCGTTGATTCGACATTTGGGCTTCCAGAAGCCTTTGTTAAAGAGCATGGAATTACGGTTGTCCCTCTCAAAGTCATCATTGGGACAGATGAATTTATTGATGGTCAAATGGACCCAGATTTTGTTGTTAAGGCGCTTCAAGAAGGCATTCAAGTGAAGACGTCACAACCTTCACCCGAAAGCTTTATTCAAGCGTATGAAGAGCAGTTAAAGAACTATCCTGATGTCCTTTGCTTAACCTTATCCAAATCACTTTCGGGTACGTTCAACAGCGCGACACTTGCTCAAACGATCAGTGAAAATCCTCATGTGTTTGTCATCGATAGTGAAACCACGATTCATGGTGGAATTTATTTGGTTGAGGAATTGATGAAATTTTTCGCTGAAGGACATACAGTTCAGGAAGGACTTGTCTATCTTGAAGCATTGAAAGATAAAGGCTCCCTCATCTTTACCGTGGATAACCTTCAAACACTTGTTAAAAATGGTCGTCTGTCCAAAGTACAAGGTTTCATTGGCAATGTCTTGAAAATTAAACCTATCCTACGTTTTAGAAGAGGTGTCCTCGAAGTAGAACACAAGGTAAGAAGTTTTAAGAATGTCGTACTCTATCTATTAGATGAAGTCAAAAAGATGTTACCTTTAGGAAAAGTAGCTGTTTATATTGCCTATGTTGATCGCAGTGTTGAAGCCAAAGAGCTTGAACACGAAATCTTCCAATTATCCGATCAATTACGCGTAAGAATCACTGGTGTTATCAGCCCTGTGGTATCCGCTCATGTGGGACTCGGTGGATTGGGGATTTACTTAACGAACGAATAAACGAGCCGGTGCTCGTTTTTTCATTGTTTTTCATAGATAAATTAAAATGTGATATAATACTTTCGAGGTTTTTAAAATGAAAGTTAACGATCAAATTATTTGCAAAATAACGGGTATCCAGTCGTATGGTGTGTTTGTCACCCATCTCGAGTATACGGGCCTCATTCACATCTCAGAAATCTCCGACCAATATGTCTCTTCCATCGAAGAGATTTTATGTGTTGGCGATGAGATTGAGGTTGTCGTCTTAGAGATTGATGAAGAGAACAAACGTCTTAAACTCTCGTATAAACAGGCCAATCCGATTCACCCGAAAATATTGAAGATGGTAAAAATTAAAGTTGGTTTTCATTCGCTTGCGAAAGCATTACCCCATTGGATTGAAAAAGCAAAACAAAGAATTGAGGAAAAGAAATAATGTCACACATTACACTAAACATTGATGATGCAAGATCGTTCTTAAATGAACAACCCGAATCTTTACAAAAACACGTGAAAGCTATCCATAAGATGATTCACGAGAAGACAGGTAAAGGAAACGATTATTTAGGATGGTTAGATCTCCCTAAAGATTATGACAAAGAAGAGTATGCACGTTTATTGAAAGCAGCAAAAAAGATTAAGAAAGATAGCCAAGTGCTTGTTGTTATTGGTATTGGAGGATCATATCTCGGTGCGAAAGCGGGACTTGAATTTTTAAATGTGCCGTTTAAAAAGAATAAATTAGAAGTTGTTTTTGCAGGTCATCAGATGTCAGGATCTTATTTAAACGAACTCGTGAACTATTTAACCAATAAGCGTTTCTCGATCAATGTGATCTCCAAATCTGGAACCACCACAGAGCCTGCCATCGCATTTCGTGTTCTAAAAAACTTACTTGAACAAAAAGTGGGTAAAGAAGAAGCGAAAGGACGAATTTACGCAACCACCGATAAAGCAAGAGGTGCTTTATATACCGTCGCTAAAAATGAAGGGTATGAGATGTTTGTCATTCCCGATGATGTCGGAGGACGTTATTCTGTTTTAACACCTGTAGGATTATTACCTCTTGAAGCTGCCGGCATTAAAACCAAAGATATCCTTAAAGGTGCTAAAGATGCCTATACCCGTTATAAGAAAGCAGATCTACTCGAAAACGAAAGTTATCTTTATGCAGCGACTCGTTATTTGCTCTATACGAGTGGTAAAAAGATTGAGATGCTTGTGGGTTATGAGCCTAATCTCTTATATCTCAATGAGTGGTGGAAACAACTTTATGGAGAATCAGAAGGTAAAGACAACAAAGGCATTTTTGTTGCAAGCGCGAATTTCTCAACCGATCTCCATTCCTTAGGTCAATATATCCAAGAAGGTGAAAGACATCTTTTTGAAACGGTCATCAAAGTTGAACAGACTGAAAAAGATGTGATTATCCCTAAAGAAGATAATGATTTAGATGAACTCAATTATCTTGCTGGAAAGACATTATCTTACGTCAATAGTCAAGCACTTAAGGGAACCATGATGGCTCATAAAGATGGCGGCGTGCCCAATATGCTTTTAAGCATTCCAACCATGGATGCTTATACGTTTGGATATTTGGTCTATTTCTT
>CAYLLL010000016.1:0-10233 GCA_964384655.1 uncultured Mariniplasma sp.
AAGCCATCATTAAAGGCGAATCCATTTCCAAGGTCAATGTGCCCGAATCATTTAATTTCCTTCATTCATGCCTTGTCGTATCGAGCGAACAAGATCGGGCATGTAGACATATAACACATTGATGTTACGTTGAGCTAGTTCTTCAGCAATCGCAGAGATAAGATAACTCTTTCCTGTTGCATACTTTCCGTAAATGTACAAACCCTTCATATAGTGATCACGTTTATATTGATCTAAGAACTCTTGAGCAAGACGAAATGCTTTTTCGCGTTCATCATTAAACACTTCAAATTCAGCGAGTGTCGCATTTTGAATGTAGACTTCACTATCATAGAATTTCAAGTGCTTCTTAATTTTTAAACGTCGGATTTCTTCTTCTTTTTCTTTGGTGGGTTCGTAGACAATTTCAATATACGGATCAGTCCTTAAGACAGCTTTGTAGCCATCTTTGATGAGTTGTTGATCTCGATCTTGCAAGTAGATAAATACTTTGTAAACATCAACATCAGGAATTCTTAAGTTTTTCGTTTCAGGATCGTTATACACGACTTTCTTCATTTCGTCTAGAGTCATCGTTATCCCTCCATTTTCGCTAAATCAGAGATATAGTCATCCATCCAATCGGGTTCAGCGACGCTAACGCGTTGGATCTTTTTCTTTTGTTCATATTCGGTTTCAAGGCTTGATGAGAACTTAATGGCATCTTCTGTGGTTTGAACACCTTTATTTAACCAATCGTGGAGAACTTTTTCCATGTAATTGATATTGGGGAGTATCCCCTGCTTATGTTTTAACACGAGCATTAAGATGACATTGATGATGCCGGGTTCCACCGCGTTACGCTCAAGAAGTTGAGTGGCTGTTTGCAATGCTAATCCTTGCTGATCTGTTTTTGCATATTTTTGAATAATCACTTGTGGTGCGACCTGATCAATAAGGGTTGGCATCGGTAAATCTTTCTTCTTCACTGTCAAGAGTTGATGCTTTTCTTCGTAATGTTGTTTCGCCTTTAAGTTAAGTTGAGCAAAGCTGACCATCTTATTCCCTCTTGCTGCGGCTTCATAAATCGAGACAAGATCAGCAACATCAAATTGGTAGACAAAGGCAATTTTATTGATCTGATCTTTAAACTTTTCTGTTAAGAGTTGTGAGGTCTTCAAACGTTCTGATAAGTGATCAACAAAGGATTCATAATTGAATTGGTAATGAAGGTGTGACCCACCATTGGTCGTACGACCTTGTAGAGGGTGATTGACGGATAACAGATTCAAACTCTTAAATTCATAGAGTTCATCAAATGACTTCGTGATATTTTCATACCCTTCCGTATCCACCATGTCCATCTTGAATAATTCTGTCAACATCATCACATTCTTTTCACCAATTTCAGATTGAAGATAGCTCCCAAAAATGGTATCGACTAGAAAGCTTTTGGCTGTCAAAGGGGCTTTCATTTGATAAATGAAATCATCATCCTTTTTATAAACCACTAAAAGATTTAATCCTTCTAACTTATGGCGTATTTTAAGAAAATCAGCTTGTTTTAAATTAATCAAATCCAATAGTTCGCTATGCTGATAGGTTTTTCGCGGTGTCTTATTCACCATTTGATAGAGTGTGGTATAAAGTGCGTGGGCTTCAAGACCCATTAAAGGTTGATAAAGAAGCGCCAACACTTTAAAATCAGCTGCGGATAAATCGGTATGAGATTGAATGTAAAACATACTGCTATTCTTCATTCTTTAATCCTCTGATGTAACTAAATATTTGCTCTTCTAGATCTTTCATCGTTTGATGGTTGTAAAATATGACATCGGCAAGTTCTTTTTTCTTTTCGATGGACATCTGACTATGAATACGTTTCAATGCATCTTCTTCAGATAATTGATCACGCAGTATCAATCGTTTTGTTTGCGTGTCTTGATCGACATAGATCAAACACACTTCATCGCACTGATTTTCATAACCCACTTCAAATAACAAGGGCATATCAATAACAATGATTGGGGCGTGTCTAAACTGTTTTTTTTGTTGTTCAATCGCTTCAAACACATAGGGATGGACAATCGCATTTAATTCTTTCCGTTTTGTCTCATCACTAAATATAATATGCGCAAGTTTTTTTCTTCCCTGTGCATCGATGGGAAATCCAAAATGATCTTCAACCTTCTTAACCATGTCTTGTTGATGTTCCCATAGATCGTGGACGATTTGGTCATTGTCAATGACAGGAATATCTGCTTTCTTAAACATCGCAGAAGCAGTGGATTTACCTGTGGCTATACCTCCAGTAAGTCCGATGATGATAGGTTTAATGTTGACAGGATGGACAGACATACGTTCCACGTCCTTTGACCTTAGTTTTGATAATCAAGGTTCCACAGATAGGGCAAGGTTTTCCTTGTTTCGTATGGACCATTAATTCATTTTGAAATCTTCCGTGAACACCATCCATAGACTCAAAGGTCCGAATGGTCGTTCCACCGAGAAGAATGGCTTTCTCTAACACTTTCTTCGCTGCATCCAAAATCTTTTCTACCTCTTGATCAGTAACATGAATCCCTAAACGCGTAGGATGAATCCCTGCGCGGAAAAGTGTTTCATCCACATAAATATTGCCTAATCCGCTGATCACTTTTTGATCGAGTAAAATAGCCTTGATTTCAGTACTTCTCTTTTGAATCTTTGATTTGAACACTTCAAGATCCATATCCTTAGGTTCACAAGCAAGATCTCTCAGGGGTCCTTTGAATAAATACTCTTCTTTACTTATAAGATGCATGGTTCCAAACTTTCTTACATCATGATACGTAAGTTGCATCCCATCGGACAAATAGAAACACAGATGATCGTGTTTTGTCAATGGTGTGCCACTTGGATGATAGAAAAATCGACCTTCCATTCTAAGATGAATAATGAGGACATCGCGATCCAAATGTAAGATTAAATGTTTACCTTTACGATCCAACTTATGAATGGTTTGTCCCACCAATTGATGGCTGAAGTCTTTTTCATCCATTTGGATAATCTTCGGATATTTAACCTGAATCTCAATGATCGTTTTATGGAGTAATAATGACTCGAGTGTTCGGCGTACCGTTTCTACTTCGGGAAGTTCTGGCATCGCTTTTTACCTATTTCAATTCGTACCAATCAAGACCTACATCACATGAGGTTTTGAGTTCGACGTTGAGATTCATCGCTTGGGACATCATCGATGGAACAATCTCTTTCATTTCTTCCAGTTCGTCTTGAGGAACTTCCAAAATGAGTTCATCGTGTACCTGAAGGAGGATTCTTGAGTGCTTATGATGCTTCTTTAAATATCGGTGTAAATCGACCATCGCTTTTTTCAAAATATCGGCAGCACTTCCCTGAATCGGCGCATTTAACGCTGTTCTTTCCCCAAAAGCCCGTTGCATAAATACCGGGGATTTTAGTTCAGGGATATAACGTCTGCGATGCATCAATGTTTCCACATAATCGTGGTCTTTGGCAAATTGGACGATATCTTCCATATACTTCTTTATTTCAGGATAGATGGATAAATATCTATCAATAAATGCTTGAGCTTCTTTGGGTGTGACTTTGATGTCTTCAGACAAACTCCATGCGCCAATTCCGTAGATGATTCCAAAGTTAACAGCTTTCGCTGCACGACGTTGATCAGAGGTGACCTGATCGACGTGGAAGACATCTTGGGCAGTCTTTGTATGAATATCTTGATTTTGATTGAACGCTTCAATCAGCGATTTGACATCTGCCATATGGGCGAGCACTCTTAGTTCAATTTGAGAGTAGTCTGCACCAAGAAAGGCATGATGCTTTTCTGGGATAAAGATCTTGCGAATCTTTCGTCCTTCTTCGGTTCGAATGGGTATATTTTGTAGGTTAGGATCCAAAGAGGATAAACGTCCAGTGGTGGTGAGTGCTTGCATATAAATCGTATGCACTTTCCCATCTTCAAATATATTTTGTTTAATCCCTTCAATATAGGTTGAATAAAGTTTAGAGAGTTGTCGATAATCTAAAATCTTTTCAATGATTGGATGATATGCTTTTAATTCATTCAGGACTTCAGCTCCGGTGGAATAACCTGTTTTGGTTTTCTTGCCATTAGGAAGGTTAAGCTTATCAAAAAGTATCTCTCCTAGTTGTTTTGGAGAGCCAATATTAAACTCTTCTCCTGCAAGTTCAATGATTTCTTTTTCGATTTCTTTGATTCGAGAAGAGAGATCTTTGGACTGACGATCGAGCTCATCTTGATCCACAGTGAGTCCTTGATATTCCATTTCCGAAAGCACTTCGGATAAAGGAATCTCTAAGTCGTTTAATAAAGAAAGTTGTTCTTGTGTTTTTAATGTATCAAGTTGTGAATCTTTAAGTTCATAGATAGCTTTGGCTTTGGAAGCGATATGTCTGTAGTAGATGGGTTCTTCTGGTAATGCTTTTTTTGCACCTTTGCCATAAACGACATCATCATATAAGATATCTTCATATGAAAATGCAGAGACGATACGCTTAAATTCTTCTTTCCCTAAATGTGAGTTAATTAAGTAGGCTGAGAGTAACAAATCAAAGATGACGCCTTGAATGTCTTTTTGGTGCCAGAGAAGAAAGACTTTCACCGCTTTGAAATCATAGGTATACTTATGGTAAGTTTCATCATTTAAATAAGTTTCAAACGCTTTTGAGTGAAGTGCATAATGGGCGGGTAGCACATAGTATTCTTTACCATCCGTAAGCCCAACACCCCATAGATCAGCTTTGTGATAATTATAATCAGAAAACTCAAAATGAAGGGCCATATTAGGTTTCAAGATCTTTGATAATGTCTGATCATCTTCGATCACTTGATGTTGCCAATCGGATTTCACTTCTGTTTTGGTTTCCATTTTCTTGACAAAGACATGAAGATCAAGACCTTGGAAGAAACTCATTAATTTTTCTTTTTTTACGGGCTGTTTCTTTAAATCCTCAAAGGTTAAATCGAGTTCAGCATCGACATCAATGGTCACGAGCTCTTTGCTCATTTTCGCTAAAGCTTCGTGTTCTCGAATGTTTTCACCTAATTTACCTTTAATATTCTCTTTATTTTCAAGGATTTGATCGAGCGTCTTATATTCTTGTAAAAGTTTAATCGCTGTCTTTTCACCTACCCCAGGAATTCCTGGAATATTATCTGAAGGATCCCCCATTAAACTCTTTAAATCAATCATCTGCTCATGGGTAAGTTGATAGGTTTCATAAAGGCTTTGTGGATTGAAAGAAGCAACTTCTGTCATACCTTTTTTGAGTAAGTTGACCGTAATTTTATCATCTACGAGTTGAAGTAAATCGCGATCGGAAGAATAAACATCCACGAGATACCCTTCTTTAGCCGCTCTTTTCGCCATCGTCCCAATAATATCATCGGCTTCATAACCTGCTTTTGAATAAAGTTTCACCCCTTGTAGTGTGATATATTCATTGACAAGAGGAATTTGTTGTGCAAGTTCTTCAGGCATCTTTTGACGACCTGCTTTATACCCATCATACGAAAGATGTCTTTTCGTTGGTTCTTTTGTGTCAAAAGCGACAAGTACTTCCTCGACATCTTCAGTCACTATTTTCTCAAACATTCCGACAAAAGCGAAAACGGCATTCGTATACATGCCAGAGGCGGTCTGCATGATTTTAGCCCCAGGATACGCGGTGGCATAGTAAGCACGGAACAGGATGGAATTGCCATCGATTAAGACTAACTTCTTCATACGTACACTCCTTTTACTCTATTATAACATTCGATTTTTTCAAACTTTTCCACAAACTTTGTGGAGAAAAAAAGGGTCATTTAAATCGAAATTGACCCTTACCTTTGCCTTTACCTTTTTTAACGGACGGTGTTGGCATCATCCGTGATGGATTCTTCTGTAAACCTTCAAGTTCGCGCTCATCCATATTCATCATTTTCTTCATCATTTTCTTTTGTGTTTCTAACGCTTGCCGTAGGCGATTGAGATCTGCGACACTCATACCAGAACCTTTAGCGACACGTTCTCTTCTTCTAGAAGAGGTATCAATGAGTTTGGGATCTTTACGCTCCGCTTCAGTCATCGATGAAATCAAAGCGCTCATTTTATCGAATTGGCGATCATCGACCTGTGACATCGCTTGTTTCATCTGTCCTGCTCCTGGTAAGAAACCCAGGATTTTTGAGATGGAACCCATCTTTTTAATCATTTTAAACTGCTTCATTAAATCATTATAATTAAAGGAATCACTCATCAGTTTTTCTATCATGTTTTGAGCTTCATCTTCATCAATGGATTCGGTTGCTTTTTCAATGAGAGATAACACATCTCCCATCCCTAAAATTCGTGAAGCCATTCTTTCAGGATGAAACACTTCAAAAGCATCCATTTTTTCGCCTGATGAGGCGAATTTAATGGGAATACCAGATACTTCTTTAATCGAGAGTGCTGCCCCACCACGGGTATCACCATCAAGTTTAGTGAGAATCGCGCCAGTCGCTTCTAATTGATCATGGAATGATTTGCAGATGTTAGCAGCATCCTGACCTGTCATCGCATCGACGGTGAGTAGAATCTCATCGGGTTTAGCTAATGCTTTGACATCAATCAGTTCTTGCATCATCTTTTCATCGATGTGAAGACGTCCTGCGGTATCAATAATCACCACATCAAATTTTTTCTCTTTGGCGTATGATAAACCCTCTTTGACGATGGTTCGAGCATCGATTAATCCCTTTTGGAATACCTCAATACCCACTTGTTTACC
Organism: uncultured Mariniplasma sp.; assembly: GCA_964384655.1. GTDB lineage: Bacteria > Bacillota_I > Bacilli_A > Acholeplasmatales > Acholeplasmataceae > Peloplasma. Next base: position 6,781 of record CAYLLL010000016.1, read on the forward strand.
GATGGTTTCAAGTTGTTCGATTGCCGCAGGACGATAGACGTCTGCAGCAATGAATAACACATTTTTCTTTTCAGTTTTTCTTATGTATACACCAAGTTTACCAATCGCTGTAGTTTTCCCAGAACCTTGAAGGCCTATGGTCATGATGGTCGTTAAACCTGAAAGGTTATAGCGCAAACCTTCTGCTTCTTCCCCCATGACACGTTTTAATTCATCGTGAACAATTTTGACGACTTGTTGTCCAGGATTTAATCCTTTAAGTATTTTTTCGCCAATGGCTTGTTCTTTGACATTTTGAATAAATTGTTTGACAACTTTAAAGTTGACATCTGCTTCAAGCAAAGAAAGACGAACTTCGCGCATCATGTCATCAATGTCATTTTCAGTTAAATATCCACGACCTGTCAGACGGCGCATCGCCATCTGTAAGCGTGAGGATAACGAATTTTCAGCCATTACTCATCCAACTTTCTTAATTCTTCGAGCCACTTTTCATCAATCTTGTTTTCAAGTTGATGATAGAGTTCTTCTCTTTTTTGGTTTTTTTCTTTTAGTTTTAAATGGGTTTCATAGAATACTAAATGGTCTTCTGCCTTTTTAAGATGATCATAGACCGCATTTCTCGTCACATGAAAGACCTCTGCAATTTCCTGCAAGGAATAGTCTTCACGGTAATAATACTCAAAATAAGCTTGTTGCTTATCGGTGAGTAAGGCACCGTAATAATCATAAAGTTCGTTAAGCCTTTCTTTTTTTTCAAGCGATTCCATAAGACTCCTTAGAAGAAATCACGGAATAGTCCGTAGATATATTGTTCGATATCAAACATGACGAGATCATCAATTTTCTCTCCAAGGCCAACGTATTTGATCGGTAGATGATATTGATGACGAATGGCAAGAACGATGCCACCTTTCGCTGTTCCATCTAATTTCGTTAATACGATACCGCTGACATCGGTCACTTCATTAAATACTTCGGCTTGACGCATCCCGTTTTGACCTGTGGTCGCATCAATAACAAGAAGGGTTTCTTGAGGTGCGTTGGGTAATGTTTTTTGAATGACCCGTTTCATTTTAGATAGCTCATTCATAAGGTTAACTTTGGTTTGAAGTCTTCCAGCGGTGTCCACTAATACGATCTCATAATGTTCTTTCTTCGCAAGTTCTAATGCGTCATAGATGACCGATGATGGATCACTTCCTGCAGGTTTTGCAAAAACAAATGTTTGACTGCGTCTCCCCCATTCGGTGAGTTGATCAATCGCTCCTGCTCTAAATGTGTCCCCTGCAACCATCATGACTTTGCGTCCTTGATCTTTCAACTGTTTGGCGAGTTTTCCAATAGTCGTCGTTTTACCAACCCCATTGACCCCGACAAAAAGATAGACGTTGGTTTCATTCTCATCATACCGAAAATCGGTTTGAACGAGTTCCCCTTGAAGATAGATTTCAAACATTTTATCCACGATGATTTCAGAAAGATCTTTAGGATCAGTAATGGCTTTGAGGTTGACTTCTTTTTTGAGTTCATCAATAAAATAGATGACGGTATCCACACCGATATCTGCTTGAATAAAGAGCTCTTCAAGGGTATCATAAAGATCCTCATCGATGGCTTTAGATTGCGCTAAAATCGCTTTTAAATTCCCAAAATTCTCTTTGGTTTTATGAAGACCAAGCGTGTAGCGTTCATTCTTATTCTTTTTTCCAAAAAGCTTTTGAAATAATCCCATCGTGTCACTCCAATCCTGAGATATTATACCATAGGTGAAAAGAAAACCGAAAGTTATTCTTTCGGTAATTTTTTGACAAAACTGATGAGTTCATCGAACTTTAAATGTTGACTCATTTCATCCACATATTCTAAATAGATGATCCGTCGCTGTTCATCCAAGACAAAAACGGAGCGAGCCTGTAAGCGAAGTTCTTTAATATTTGTCCCATACTTTGTCGCGAAATCTAAGTCCAAATAGTCAGAGAGTGTAATGACATTCTCAAGACCTGAATTACCGCACCAACGTGCTTGGGCAAAAGGTAAATCGTTACTAATCGTTAATACGATGACATCATGACGTTCGGTTAATTCGCTATTAACTGTACGTGTTTGTCGATCGCAGACAGTCGTATCCAGTGAAGGCACTACGCTGATCACGATGTATTTTGACTTGTAGTCACTTAAATGCTTTACTTCATTTTTTGTATTTAATGCGTGAAAATCCGGAGCCAGATCCCCAATCTTTTTGGTGTCTCCGAGGAGTGTAATGGGTTTCCCTTTGAATGTTTTCATGTGTTCCATCCTTTTTCTAGCGTACACTCCTATTATAGCATATTCTCTGTAAAGTAAATAAAAATGCGGTCCCCCTAAACCAGGGGGACCTAAAGGGGATGGATTGTGTGAGATAGGCACACAATCCTAGGGGATAAGTAACATCCAATTCGGATGTAAGGATATCATATCATCTTTAAATCGTTTTGTAAAGCCTTCGCTGTGTTAATCTTTTTTAATGTATTTACACGATGGGAATCCCGAACATGCGGTGAATTCACCGTATTTAGAGGTTCTAATCACCAAAGGTTTTCCACATACAGGGCAAAGTTCACCTGTCTTTTGAGGTTGAATTTTCTTCATCTCTTTTTGTGCTGTCTCGACCATAGGTGTGAAACTGTGATAGAATCGAGAGATTAAATGTGAACCTTTTTGTTTTCCATCAGCAATCTCATCCAATACGGTTTCCATTTTCGATGTATACTCGACATTGATAATCTTATCAAAGAATAAATCGAGTTGCTCTACCGTGAGTCGTCCTTGTTTGGTCGGCTTAAATCGCTTCTCTTCAATCTCAACGTAATCTCTATTTTTTAGCGTTTGAATAATTTGTGCATAGGTTGATGGACGTCCAATCCCCAGAGATTCAAGCTCCTTAATGAGTGTGGCTTCTGAATAACGGGTTTTGGGCTGTGTGACTTTTTCGATAGAGATCACATCTTTGGCATTAAGTTCTTGACCCACATGAAGATTAGGGAGTATTTTATCTTTCGTCTTTTGATCGTTATAAACTTTTAAGTGCCCATCAAAACGTTCGATTGACCCTTCAGCTAAGTACTGATGTGTATGTGAAGTTAACGTTATCTTTGTCACATCAAAAATTGCAGGTGCCATAAGTGATGATAATGCACGGGTGTATATCCGTTTATAGAGTCGGTACTCATCTTTTGATAAATAGGCTTCCATCTTTTCAGGTGTTCGGTCGATCGATGTTGGACGGATGGCTTCATGGGCATCCTGAGCATTCGCTTTGGTTGAGACACTATACTTTCCAAGATATTTCGAACCATAGTGTTCTTTAATATAGTTTTGTGCTTCATGAATAAAGGGTTCAGCTAATCGATTGGAGTCCGTACGCATATAGGTGATCAACCCAACACGTTCACCTTCGATGTCAATGCCTTC
>CAYLLL010000017.1:0-9826 GCA_964384655.1 uncultured Mariniplasma sp.
TTATGAAACGGCACCGAAGGGAAAACGGACAGGAACTGCAGGCTGGTGGAATAACATCTTTTTTCAAGAATTTGCTAAAGAAACGCATCAAATTCATAAAGATTTCGTTGGAGATGCTTTTGGTTCACAGATGAAAAAAGATGTGTTAGATTACATCAAACAGCATTTCGGTAAATTGGATTTGGTGATCTATTCACTTGCTGCAGGAGCAAGATTTAATGAGAGTACAGGCAATCTCATCAAGTCGTCGATCAAAGCACTTGGAAGCGAAGCAGTAGGAAAAACCATTGATCTTGCAGACTTAACAGTTAAAGAACTTATCATTGGAACTGCTACAGAAGAAGAAATTAAGGATACAGTTTATGTCATGGGTGGAAGCGCATGGGAAGAGTGGATAAAAGCTCTTGCTGATCAAGAGTTGCTTAATCCAGGATTTAAAACCATCTCATATACCTATATTGGAGGACCTACGACAGATAAAATCTATCGTGGAGGAACCTTGGGTAAAGCGAAAGAAGACTTGGAGCATGCTGCGATTCGAATGAATCAATATTTGAATTCAAAACTTCATGGTGAAGCATTGATATCCTCATCAAAAGCGGTTGTCACTAAAGCAAGTGTCTTTATTCCTCAGATGCCTGTCTACGTGAGTTGTTTATTTGATGTGATGACAAGAAATCACACGCATGAAACCATTACTGCACATAAATATCGACTCTATAAAGACATGGTCTATGGAAATAAGCGAATTGTTGATAGCGAAGGAAGAATTCGTTTAGATCATCTTGAAATGGAAGAAGTGACCCAAAAAGAAACGATTCATATGATGACAACACTCTCGGATCAAGAGATCCTTAATCTCCATGGAACGGATATGTTTATCAAAGAATTCCATCAGATTCACGGGTTTATGTTACCCAATATTGATTATGAACAAGATACGGATTTAGAAGTTTTAGGACAACTTCAACCCGAATAAAAAAGAAGGCGACCGCCTTCTTTATTTTAATGGGATTGTATAAAGAGGTTCATACGTTAAGAGTCCCTCTTTTTGGTGGCTTAAATAAAGATGAATATGCTCTACTTTCCATAAGATGTCTTGTCGTATCTTTGGGACAGACACCTCTTTTTTTATGGATGCTTGTCTTACTAAAGTAAGATGAGGAATCATAGGTTTATTGTCATAGGGAAATCGATGCTGGTTAAGTTCATACTTGATGATTTTTGATAAATGTCGTAAATGCTCTTTACCCTGATCAATACCCAACCATACAATGGATTGATTTCCTTTGTCAAAGAAACCTATATCGGATAGTCCAAGGGTAAACCGTGCTTGATGGATAAGAGTATTTTCCAAAATATGGGATAACAAATCGATTTGATCAGGGGGGACCTCACCTAAAAAAGCTAAAGTGACATGAAGATTATCGATTCGAGTCCAGCGTCCTTTAAGCAAAAGATTGTCAAGATTAGGCTTTATCGATTCAATATATTCCTTGACACTTTCAGGGATGGCTATTCCAATAAATATGCGCATATACAATCACTTCCCAACTCTATTGTACAAAAAAATGCCAGTAGAACTCTACTGACATTCTTCATTTATTCAGTTTTTGTCTCGACCGCTTTATAACCTAAGCGAGCAACTTGCTCAACAATCTTTTGATTATCAACTAGTGTTTCATCATAAATGATATCAAATTTGCTTTCGGACAGTCTAACTTCGACATCATTGAAACCTTTGGTCTTTGATAATAGCTTTGATATTGCTGTTGAACAGCTGACGCAATGCATACCGATGACATTGTACTCTGCTTTTTTCATCTTGACACATCCTTTCATCTTTATTTTCGCTAATTCTGATGATGAATGCAAATGTTATGCAACAAATGAATAAAGATTGTATCATGGATTGGAGTTCAGTATAATAGAAGGTGTATGTGGAGGGTTTCATGAGAAAAAACTTAATGATGATCATTCTCTATTTCTTTATCCAAGGTGTGATTCACAATCTAGGGCATCCAATCACCCCTTTTTTTGTTGAGGATTTAGAAATATCGGATTACATGTTTGGACTGTTTTTCTCAGCCATGTCACTAGGTCTTATGTTAGGAGCGCCACTCTGGGGTATTTTAAGTGATCAGGGACATCGAAAACGCTATATTGCGATAGGATTATTGATCTACAGTATGGGACAAATCGCTTTTGGATATGTGGGTAATCCCACATGGATGGTGATATTTAGATTGATCAGTGGTCTTGGGGTTGTGAGTGGAATTACGATTATGACTGCCATTGTCATCGAACAAACACATCCTAATGAACGGGCAAAACTACTCGCATTTCTTGCTGCATCATCCACGTTAGGTGCATCCCTGGGCTACTTCATTGGTGGTCAACTCGGGAATCACTTAGAGTGGTTTACATTTTTAGGAAGTCTTTCATACGCACATATTTTCTTGGTCCAAGGGATCCTTAACGCACTTTATGTGCTACTCATCGTGCTTACACTGACAGACGTTGAGGTCAAGATCGCTCCTCACCAACACACATCCATGATTAAGAGTTTGAAATCCTTGTCAAAAATGGATGGAAGTTTACTTTTATTCATGCTATCTCTGACGTTGATGAATATAGGTAGTACTAACCTATCGAAGTACATCGATGTATATTTTAAGGAACTTGGATATAGTTCAGATGATTTAGGGACCTACGTAATGGTCACTGGAATTGTTTCTCTTTTAGCCAGCATATTCTTGGTAAGGTATGTCGCGAGATTCAAGAAACAGTTAGGTTTTATCGGTTTCATTCAGTTAACGAGTGCCATCATTGTATTCATCGTTTTTCGTTCCAATCGTATTTTATTAGCCCTTTATACGCTTTATATGATTTATGTGATCCTTAGGACATTATACACACCTCTGGAGCAAAACTACATTGCAAAACAAGCAAAAGAAGGCATGTATGGAAGCGTCATGGGGGTACGACAATCCTTTGTTTCTCTGGGTATGGTCTTAGGACCGCTTATCGGTGGATTTCTCTACGAAATTTCTCCATTGCTTCTCTTCGACTTTAACGCTGTGACGTTTCTATTGGGATTGTTACTCCTTTATTTTGTATGGTTTATTGAGATGAAACGAAAAAAACGACTTGATCAAGCTAATGAACTCGTCAATGCAGCGTCATTAAATGATCTGAATTAAAGACGAAACTTTAGTTTCGTTTTTTTTTATCTTTATAACGGAAACTTGATTCATCATAAGTAAAAAAAATCGTGTGATTTTGAGGGATTTCCTTGAAATAAAAGCGCTTACATGTTAAACTATAAGTAGTCAGTTACTATTCGTTTTGCAAAGTCTTTTTTTATGTTGTCACACGCATTACTGTGGGATCGGATAGGTGCTTATGCCATACGGATTTTACCAATTAAATCCTTCCACGAACACACTCTAGAGAGAATAGGAGTTCTTTTATGTCGCATGATAAGCTTTTAATGCCCATTATTGCCCCGGATTTACTCTTACCAAAAAAAGGAATTGATTACTCCAAATGGGCTGTCGTTGCCTGTGATCAATTCACAAGTTCACCTGAGTATTGGAAAGAACTCAAAAGTTATATCGAAAACGATCCATCCACCTATAACATGATTCTTCCCGAAGTCTATTTAGAAGTGATGAATGAAGATACAATAGGTCAAATTCATCAATGTATGGATGAATATATCGATCAACAGATTCTTCAATCTATCGGACCATCCATGATGTTGATCGAACGTATCACACAACTTAACAGTCGTCGCTTAGGTCTGATTATGGCGATTGATTTAGAAGCTTATTCTTATGATGAAGGTGCAAAACCTTTGATACGTACAACAGAGAAGACGATCATTGAACGCATTCCTCCTCGTGTAAAGATTAGAAAATTCGCTCCACTTGAACTTTCTCACGTGATGTTATTGATGAATGATCATAAACTACACATCATCGAGAACTTATATCAAAAGCGAAAAGAACTCGAAAAACGTTATGATTTTTGTCTCAATATGCTAGGTGGACACTTAAGAGGGTATCAAATCAACGATACTGAATCCTTAATTGAACAATTTAGAGCTTTAATTGATGATCCAGAAGACCCGCTGCTCTTTGTGGTTGGTGATGGAAACCACAGTTTAGCAACCGCAAAAGCCCATTGGGAAAATGTGAAAAAAGACTTGAGTTTGGATCAACAGACCAATCACCCTGCGCGTTACGCGATGGTTGAAGTTGTAAACATTTACGATCCAGGGTTAGCTTTTGAAGGCATTCATCGCGTTCTATTCAATACCCAAGATGATTTTTTAATCGGTTTATTCCATGCTGTCGATAAGGATCAAGAAACCTTCGTCTATCGTAAGGATCTTGGCAAAGAACCCTTTTATATTCCTGAGAATACTGCTGAAGCTTATGAACAAATCCAAAATTATATCGATCATTATCTTATGACCCATAAAAAGACGACGATTGATTATATTCATGGCGAAGATGAACTGATTAGAATTTGTCAAGAGCATCCCAACGCGATTGGCATTAAAATGCCCACCATTCAAAAAAAGGATCTCTTCCCATTTATCAAAACTGGAAAAGTGCTACCTAGAAAATCATTTTCTATGGGAAGTGCAACAGCCAAACGATATTATATGGAAGCAAGATCGATAAAATAAAGGAGAAAAAAGATGAATCGAATTTATAATTTTTCTGCAGGACCCGCAATCTTACCCGTGGATGTCCTCAAAGAAGCAGCCAACGAAATGCTTGACTACCAAGGCAGTGGGATGTCAGTCATGGAGATGAGCCATCGCTCTAAAATCTATGAAAATATTATTAACGAGGCCGAAAAAGATTTAAGGGATCTTCTTCATATTCCAGACAATTATCACGTGCTCTTTCTCCAAGGTGGTGCAACCCTCCAATTCTCAATGGTTCCCATGAATCTATTAATTAATGGAAAAGCGGATTATATCAACACTGGTGTATGGACAAAGAAAGCCATTGAAGAAGCACGTAAATATGGCGACATAAAGGTTGTTGCATCCTCTGAAGACAAAATGTTTTCATACATACCTGACCTTTCAAATTTACCGATTCGAGAAGATGCTGATTATGTCTATATGTGTGATAACAACACCATTTATGGGACGAAGATTAAAGAACTTCCCAATACTCAAGGTAAAGTCCTTGTTTCAGATGCATCCTCATGTTTTTTATCTGAACCTATCGATGTCTCTAAGTATGGCGTAATCTTTGCAGGAGCACAAAAAAATGTAGGACCTGCAGGAACAGTCATCGTCATCATACGTGATGATTTGGTCAGAAAAGATCTCGATCCCAAAACACCCATCATGTTGCGTTATGACATTCACGTCGAAAATAAATCTATGTACAATACTCCACCCACTTACGGTATTTATCTTTGTGGTAAAGTCTTTAAGTGGTTAAAAAAGATTGGTGGTATTGAAGCGATTCATCAAATCAATCTCGAAAAAGCGAATCTTCTCTATGATTATCTTGATCATTCTCGTATGTTCTTTGGAACCGTCGATCGACATGCTCGTTCATTGATGAATGTCTGCTTTAAGACGGGTTCACCTGAACTTGATGACCTTTTTGTTAAAGAAGCGAAAGCGAGTGGCTATGACAATCTCAAAGGTCATCGCAGTGTCGGTGGAATGAGAGCATCCATCTATAACGCGATGCCCATCGAAGGCGTGAGAGCTTTGGTTGAGTTTATGAGAGCCTTCGAAAAGAAACATGGGTGATGCTATGAGATTCATTCATTGCTTAAATAAAATATCTCAAGTTGGACTGCAAACACTTCCTAAAGAATATCAACTAGTCGATGATATGGATAAAGCTGATGCCATCTTGGTTCGTAGTGCAGTGATGCATGATATGGTTCTCCCCAAATCAGTCAAAGCTGTTGCTAGAGCGGGTGCTGGGGTCAATAATATTCCTATAGACGCCTATGCTAAACAAGGAATCATGGTCTTCAACACACCTGGTGCAAACGCGAATGGTGTCAAAGAACTCACCATTGCAGGTATGCTTCTTGCCTCAAGAGATATTCTTGGAGGTCATCGATGGATTCAAGAAAATAAGGAAGATCCTGAAATATCAAAGACGGTTGAAAAAATAAAAGCCACCTATGGTGGAACAGAAATCAAAGGAAAAACGATTGGGATTATCGGTTTAGGTGCGATTGGCTTAGAGCTTGCCAAATCATGTGTGGCTTTGGGTATGAAGGTCATAGGAACCAAACGTAATCTTCTGTCGCTCGATCAAGAACAAATTCCTGAAGGCATGATGCTTGTCAAGACAAAAGAAGAACTCTACGCATCCTGTGATTTTATCAGTCTAAATATTCCCTTGACATCTGAAACCAAAGGCATGCTTGATCAAAGAGCATTTCAAAAAATGAAGGATGGCGTTATTATCTTGAATTTTGCGCGTGATACCTTGGTCAATGATGATGATTTATATGAAGCCATTAAACAGAAGAAAGTCAGATCATATGTCACGGATTTCCCTAATCCAAAAACGGTGAATATGCCTGGAGTGATTGCGATACCCCATCTAGGAGCATCCACAGAAGAAGCTGAAGATTTATGTGCAACCATGGCGATTTCACAAATCATTCAATATTTTGAACATGGGAATGTCATCAACAGTGTCAATTTTCCTAATGCAACCCTCGGGGATAAAAAAAATCATCGGTTAACTCTATTAGGTGATGTCACCTTAGATCCGATGAAAATTCAAAAAATACTCGCAACTCAAACCATTTATCGTAGCATCCATCAGACGAATGGGAAATATACAACCATGATCTATGAAATATCACAGCCCCTTGATGACCATCGTCAAAAGGAAATCTCCTCTGTTCCTGGAATCATTCATCTTCATACATGTTAATAGGTGCAATCGCACCTATTTTTTTATTTTTATCACTTCAGTATACGCCATGATCAATGGTCCCACACCCTTGGCATCGTTGCTAACGATGGGTTCAGATATATAGTAGGCATAACTACCATCACGTCTTAAGTTGTCTTCGGGACCTAAACCAGCCACTAAACAGATGGATTCTAATTGTAATAATCCATCTTTTTCTTTTAAATTACTTGACACAATCCCATCAAAAATTTCTAAACCAATCGCTTGATATTCATGTGGAAGCATATGAAGACGAACAGCCTTTAAAATCGCATAACTGATGAGTGCTGATCCAGATGTTTCAAGATAATTGCCTTCTTTAACGCCTAAGTTAACCACTTGATAAAACATATGTGAGGAACTATCTTGATAATGAAGCAAACCTTCAACCAATTCTTGAAGATAGTGAATAAGTAGTTCGCTTTCCTTATGATGGAGATGCATATAGTCATAGACATCCACTAAAGCGACGATGTACCAACCGATCGCACGCAACCAAAAATTCTTTGAAGTTCCTGTTTGAGGATCAGCCCAAAAAATGGATTTTGATGCATCATATCCATGGTAATAAAGTTTTTCTTTTTCATCAAACATCCGTGCGTGGACAACTTTAAATTGATTCAAGATATCGTTATAGAAATCCTTATGTCCCTCATAGGCTGCATATCGTGTATAAAAAGGTTGTGCCATAAATAAACCATCTAACCACACTTGATTAGGATAAATTTTCTTATGCCAGAAATTACCTTCAAAGGTTCTTGGTTGATTTAGAATATGTTGGTAAGTAAAATGAATGGCTTGTTGATATTTATCTTCTTTAAATAGATCATAAAGATCAAAAAGAACACGACTTTCACATATGTCATCGAGATTATAATGTTCCATTTGATAACCTTTAATCTGTCCATGATCATCGATGAACGCATCGATATAACGTTTAACGAACTGAATATAGGATTCAGATTTCGTTTCTTTATAGAGTTCGATCAAAGAAATCATCATACACCCATCGATGTAATTCCAATGTGGTTTTTTCCCTTGTAAAATCAGTTCGATATTCCACAATGGTTTTTCAGGGGTTGATTGACTTACTAAGCGTTCAATATATGTTTCAATGATTGGATACATACATACTCCTCATCTTTTAATAGGATGCGATGGTACCATCACATCTTTTTTCTGTACCACCGACATAGATGCCGGTGATTGGATCTTTCATAATGATTTGGCCACGACCGAAGTGACCGAGATTGGTTTCAATGCTAATCTCATGACCTTTGCGTTGTAGACCTTCGATCATTTTAGGATTAAAATCAGGTTCGACCATGATCTTTTTACCTTCGACCCACATAAAGCGAGGGGCATCAAGTGCTTCTTGGGGATTCATGTTGTAATCGATGATGTTCATGAGAACCTGCACATGACCTTGAGGTTGCATATAACCACCCATGACACCAAAAGGACCGATAGGAATGCGATTTTTCATTAAAAAACCTGGGATAATTGTGTGATAGGGTCGTTTTTCAGGAGCGACGACATTGGGGGATTTGGGGTCTAAAGAGAAGTTAAGTCCACGATTATGTAATGCGATACCAGTGCCAGGAATGACGATGCCTGAACCAAAACCCATGTAATTGGACTGAATCATGGAGACCATGTTACCTTCTTGATCTGCCACTGCTAGATAAACAGTTCCAGAGTTGATGGGACGTCCAGGATTTGGATCGATCGCATTGACTTTAATCTCTCTTGAACGCTTCCAAGCATAATTTTTTGATAGTAACGATTGGATAGATGTCTTCATGAAATTTGGATCCGACACATAGCTCATCCCATCCGCAAAAGCCAATTTGATTGCTTCCATTTGTCGATGGTAGGATTGAAGCATTTCTTTTTCTTTAAAAGTGAAATTTTCTAGCATATTAAGCGCCATCAATGCGACAATCCCTTGTCCGTTAGGCGGAAGTTCATAGACATCATACCCTCGATAATTAGTCTTGATCGGTTCAACCCATTGTGGGGCATAGGATTCAAGATCTTCTTTTCTGAGCAATCCATCAAAGTGTCTAGAGAATTGATCGATTTGATCAGCGATTCGACCTCGATAAAAGGAGAGTCCAACCGTATCACCGATTTCTTCTAAAGTATTTGCATGGTCTTTTAGATACCATAGTTCACCCTCTTTGGGTGTGACCATATGTTTAGTGAAGGTTTCAAACCATGGCGAAAACATTTCATGCTGTAAATTTTTTTGATAAATGGTACTGGCGCGTTGCCATGATTGGGCAATCGTTTTTTGGACAACAAAACCATGTCTCGCATAATCGATCGCTGGACGTAGTGCGTCCTTTAATGAGAGTTGACCAAAACGTTTGGAAAGTTCAGCCCATCCTGCAACCGCACCAGGTACAGTGACAGGAACTAGTCCATATGTAGGGATTTTACTCAGTTTTCGTTTAATTAAGGCATCTAATGAGAGCAATTTAGGTGCTTGACCACTTGAATTCAGTCCATAGAGCTGGTTCTTATACCATACAATAGCAAAATTATCGCCACCCATACCGTTGGATGTAGGTTCTGTGACGGTCAGTGTACTTGCGACTGCAATGGCAGCATCAATGGCGTTTCCGCCACGTCTTAATATATCAAGACCCGCTTGGGCTGCTTGAGGTTCGGAGGTTGCGACCATCCCGTGTTTTGCATAGATGACATTACGTGTGGCTTGTATTTTGTGACTCAATGGATACCACCTCATTCAATAGACTCTATCTCTATTATAAGCGATATGAAATATTAGTTAAAGATAAAAAATTAGATAAAGGAAGTCAAGTCTAATCTTGTTGATTTACATCATAACT
>CAYLLL010000018.1:0-9495 GCA_964384655.1 uncultured Mariniplasma sp.
CAATGACTTTATGCTTTCCATCAATGTTGACGTAGTCAAGATTGATGATGACCTTCTGGAAAGATTCTGCGGTATAGGATAAAGGTTGTTCTTTGGTGACGATATAGTCATAACGTTCGTTGCGTTCACCATTGAAGAGATTGATCTTATTCTTCTTAGCCATATTATCTCTTCTCCTTTACTTCAAATTCAGGGATAACCCCTAACACTTGAATACCGAGTAAATTTTCAAGTTGTTCCTTGGTTCTAAATGTGTTATTAAACATTTCTTTGATAAATGCGATCCCTACGCCAACAATCCCACCAAGAATTAAACCGATGACGACATAAAGGGGTTTATTCGGTGAATCATAGACACCATCTTTGGCATTGGATGTACGAATGATATTATCTGCTAAAACAGCCACATTCGTATCCGCAAATGCAATCGCTTCATCGATCACTTCATCGACCACTGCTTTGGAAACTGCAGGATCTTCTGAGAGATAGGAAATATTAATAAAATAGCTAGTCGATGATGAGGAGACGGTTAAGTTGTTTTTAATTTCTGTTGCAGTAATGCCCAAATCTAAATCCTGAGCCACTTTCTCTAAAACGACAGGCATACTGACCAGTTCAGCTGCGGTGGCTAAGAGACGTTGTGCATTCACTAAGTCAAATGAATCTGTTGTGGTTCCATCGACTTGGACTTGCACCATCACATAAGCATTCGACTTATATTGTGGATTAGCAATGACAAAGGCATAGACACCTGCAATAATCCCGACTAAAAGGGTAGATAAAACAATCATGATGAGATTACTTCTTAAGATTTTGAACAAATCCACGAGGCTAATTTCTTGGGTGCTTTCTAATTGTTGTTCGTTCATGTGTTCCTCCGTGATTAAAAATTCATAAAAGTACATACTTTTAACATTAAACTCATTATAACACAACTGTAAAGATATGTGAATAAACATGATACATGAACATCACTTTCACCAAATTCCCATCATTCAAATGATGATCCGCGTTGCAAAATCCGTTCACACATAAACGTTAAGTAGGGTGAAGCCACTTTCTTCTGCCCAAAATCCATCATCTTATAATTGAGATACACCGATTCAGGAATCCATCCTTGATCGGTTCTTTTCTTTCGTATGAGTTCCATCATCTCCTGATACCTAGGATCGTTATGAATCATAGGGTATTTACTCAAGACATCACAGACACTTAAAAGATCATACCAATGCATCGGTGCTTTTAGCTTTCGAAAGTCTTTTCCCATATAAAACAAATACGGATGAAGCGTATAGCTTTCTTGCCATAGAGTTAAAAGTTTTTCAAGACTTAATTTCACCGCATGAGGGGCGTATTCTTGGGGAAGATATGAGAGTAGATCAAGCATGATCAGTGTTGCATAAGGACAGATATCATCTTTTTTCCCTGGTCCACGAAATTTTCCCAATTCAGGGGATGCCGCACACGGAAATCCATCATGGATCAGTAAAGAAGTCAAGTAGTCGATGCCTTTCTTAAGATAAGTTGTGTCAACACCCACCATGATCAAGGCTTTCATGAGCAAAGGAGCATCACACAAACACCAACAAAACATCGTTGATCCCGTCCCTCCAAAATGGGTAGGGATCAAAAGATTGGATTGATAGACCCCGTTTTGATCTACATGACTTAGGATGTCTTTGATGGCATAATCGATTTCAGGGACCGTTCGATCAAGCCCTAAATCGAGTAAAAATAAGAGTTTATGTATCGGTAGTTGTGGCTGTTTATGATTGGTGATCGGTTGGCCATGAAATGGGTATAGTTCACCTAACATCCTTTGGATGAAAGGATCATCTAACATATCATTTTTTAAGTCTTGGAGTGTGTTATCTGGAAGCGACAAAAAAGTCTTAGCGACTTGATACTTTAACCATGGTTTACTTTGCTGATAGAGATCCAGATGGGTCATCGTTACCCTCTTTTCATCATCGATTGGAATAATTGTATTATAGCATGATTAAAATGACATGGAATCATCCCACATGAATAAAGAAAAAAATGCCAGCGAACTGGCATTTTTATCAAGCATTCATTTATGAACCTGTAACGACTTGTTGAACCATCGAGCTGATCGAATCCACAGCGGAAGCACTTAGAGTAGTCATGGGATAGAACGTTCCTTCACGGTCCTTATTGTAATAGGTAAGATTTGCTAACGCCCAGTTCTTATACCAATCATCGGTGGATGTTTGGTAAGAAACAATGATGTCATACGCTTCTTCTAAGGCTGTAGCATACCCAACCACTTCACTATTTAACGCAACCACTTCTGGATCAAGGAGATAGTTAATGAATTGATGAGCACCATCTAAATTCTTTGCTGTTTCAGGGATGACCATGGCATCAATGAATACCAACGTATTTTCAGGAATATAGATATCGAATTCTGCTTGAACTTCTGCTAGCGTCTTTCCTTCATCGAGTTGAATGTATAAACGGTCAAGATAGTCCCCAGTATAGGTGAATGCCATATCTAAGTTATCGGCTTCAATATCACGCTTAAGCATATCATCACCCCATTGGATGAAATCTGCCGTCACTAAATCGGTTTGAGCTTGATTTAAGAGTGCAGTCGAGTATTCATTAGGGTTTTGATCACGATAAAGCAATGCCGCTGCATACGCCATCTGTGCGACATCATACATGCCACGACGCGCGGTTGGGAAATAGGTGTCTGCATCAAAGTAAGCAGCCCAACCATGTTCGTTTAACGCTTCTTCTAAACCAGCAACGCGGTTGTTATAGATGATTCCGAAGGTACCCCAGAAATAAGGAACCATGTAATCTTTGTAGTCCACAGTTTGACCATTTCTTGCTAAAGTTGTCGCAGCCATGGAATCAAAAATTTGTTCAACACCATCCATATAAGTGACGGTATTGAAGTTTGGAAGTTTGCTATAATCTAATTCAAAGAGCATATCTTCTTCCACCATCTTTTCGACCATGTAATCCGAAGGAATGACTAAGTCGAACGGAGTCGTTCCACTCTTGATCTTTGAGTAGAAAAGTTCATTGGAATCAGCCACACTAATCTTCACGTTAATGCCGTATTCTTCTTCAAAATTAGCCACCACTTCATCGTTGATGTATTCACCCCAGTTAAGAATATTTAAAACCGGACGCGAATCACAAGCAGAAGCCCCAAATGCAACCAGTGCAAAGACAATCAAAAGTAATACTTTTTTCATTTTTGTTCTCTCTTTCCTTTCTTATTCGAGTGTTGAATAAATGTATACACCATCAAACCTGCCAGTGTGAAAAGAGTGAGCAATGTTGAGAAAGCATACACTGACGGTGTTAGGTTTCTTCGACCCACAACCCCGTAAATCCAGATCGATAAATTATCGAATCCAGCCCCGGTGTTGAAATAACTGATGACAAAGTCATCGATACTCATGGTAAGTGCTAAAAGCATTCCAGAGAAGATCCCAGCCTTAATGGCAGGAATCACCACTTTGATCAGTGCCTTATAGGGTCTTACCCCTAAGTCTAAGGCAGCATCCATCAAATTGGGATCGGTTTCCTTCAATTTTGGCATGACCGATAAGACCACATAAGGGAATGTGAAGAAGAGATGCGCCATCACTAAGGTAAATAAGCCAAAGATGTTGGGAAAAATAGGCATCAGTAATCGAAACATAAGCATGAGTGAAAACCCAGTGACGATATCTGCATTCAGCATCGGGACATTGTTTAATAACATGACCGATTGACGTTTCTTCTTCTCCAAAGAGTAGAGACCCACAGCGAAGAAGGTACCTGCAATGGTCGCGATGGTCGTCGCGATGAAGGATACGATAAACGTATTTCTGATCGCCGTCATCAGATCTTCTTCTTGGAAGATATTGGGATACCACTCAAAGGTCACAGATAAGAATTCTGAGGTTCTCACCGATGAATTCAAGCTTTGGATGGCGATCACGATGATCGATAGGTAGAGCATCAAGAAGACCAATCCAAACAAAATCGTCTTTAAAACTTTAATAGGCTTTTGAAACTTTGAATAATCTTTATAGCCATATTCTTCTAAGGTGGCTACAGGATACACTTTGTTTTCTGTCATAGTAACGTTTCTCCTTCCTTATCGAATCTGGTCAAGAGGAGAATCGAACCTAAGATAAAGACTAAGATAACAACCGCGAGTAAGGATCCATGATTATAGAAAATGGTGGATGACAATAACTTATTTTCAATGACATTTCCGATAAACAAGAAGTTTCCTTTTCCTAAGATCTTGGGGATCGCAAATCCAGCTAACGTTGGTAAGAAGACCATGATGGACCCTGTCACCACACCTTTAAGTGAAAGAGGGAAAATGACCTTCCAAAACTTCTTGAAAGGCGTTAAGCCTAAATCAAGAGCTGCCTCTTGAAGCGCATAATCAATCTTTTCTAAGGCGGTATAGACGGGTAAGATCATGAAAGGTAAGTACGTGAAGACAAGTCCAATTAAGATAGCAAGACTCGTTCCCGTAATATTTCCAAAGGGTGAAACGCCAAAGAGTGAGGTTAATATGTTGTTTTCGGAGAACACATTGTTTAACGCATCGACTCTTAAGATCAAGTTACTCCACATCGGCAAGATCACGATCGTTAAGATAATGAATTTGTTGTTAAATTTGGATTGAAAGATATAATACGCAGTAAAATATCCTAAGACAAAGCTAATAAGCGTAGTTAATACAGCGAAGACGACACTGTTACGAAACGCAATCAAGTTTTGAGGTTGGGTGAGAATCGACCAGTGGGTTAAGTTGACATTGATTTGGTTTAAGGATACGGATGAGTCATAATTGGATAGGGCAATCCCTACCATCGCGAGTAACGGGATGAACACTAAGATGTAAAGCCAGATCTGATAGGGAACGGCTAGCGCCTTAAAGACCTTGTTCATACGCCTTCGACCTTCATCATATGAATCTCATAAGGGTCCACGGATAATCCGATCGATTGTCCCACTTCATAGGATTCATAAGTGTTCACCATGAGCTTCACCCCATTGACATCGACATCGAGTTCGTTATGAACCCCTTTGAAGAGTGAGAATGTGACGGTGCCTTTGATTTTCGCTTTTTCTAGATCAACGACATCAAAGTCTTCAGGACGAATGACGACATCCACAGGTTCATTGTCATTAAAGGTATATCCCATGCACTTAAAGTCTGTGCCTAAGAAATTCACTAAGTCTTTCTTGACATACGTTCCTGGAATAATATTGGTTTCCCCGATGAAGTTAGCGACGTAACGGTTGACAGGTTCATTATAGATGGATTTAGGTGTCCCTAATTGTTGAACAAGTCCTTCTTTCATGACGACGATACGATCAGACATGGTCATCGCTTCTTCTTGGTCATGGGTGACGAAGATGAAAGTGATGCCTAATTTACGTTGCATTTCTTTGAGTTCATATTGCATGGCTTGACGAAGTTTTAGGTCAAGGGCAGCAAGCGGTTCATCAAGAAGTAAGATTTGAGGTTTATTGACAAGCGCACGAGCGAGTGCCACACGTTGTTGTTGCCCACCAGAGATCTGATCGATCTTACGCTTTTCATACCCTGTGAGTTTTACTAGAGCTAACGCATCTTTGGCAGCTTGTTCAATGAGATGATTGAGCACTTTATTGAGCTTACTTGTGCTCTTCTTTTCCGCTTCACCAAACATTTCTTTGTATAAAATATTAATCTTTTCTTCACCAAAGAATTTGGTTAAGTATTCATGATTACGATTGGCTAGACCAAACGCGACGTTTCCGATCACATTGAGATGAGGGAATAACGCATAACGTTGAAAGACGGTGTGAATGGGTCTTGCATAGGGAGGTAAATCATTGAAGACTTTTCCGTTGATAATGATTTGTCCTTGATCGGGTTGGACAAAGCCACCGATCATACGTAAGGTTGTGGTTTTCCCACATCCTGAAGGACCTAAAAGAGTGACAAATTCATTTTCATAGATGGTTAAATTGAGGTTGTCTACGACAGTTTCACCGTCGTAAGATTTTGTGACATTTACGAGTTCAATTAAGGGTTTTTTGTTCACCGCTTTTCTCCTCATCTTTATATTCTTTTACAAGCAATAATTATAGACCTTTTTTTTGTAATTTCAAGCATTTTATCCAAGATTTTTCAAAAAATTTTTTATGAAAAATCAAAAAATCAACTTGATGGCTTGATAAAGCCAATCTTTGGGGGATGAAAAATTGAAATAATGCTAAGTTTTTTCATCGAAAAACACAGGGGCTTTTCATTCGTTTTCATCACAGGGTTTTTTAAGGTTTTTCAGCTATATTTCTTTCATGAGTTCTGATGATGAATTTCATAAATAAAAAGACAAGTTTTCACCTGTCTTTAGCTAAGCACTTTGAAAAGAATGCGATCAAAATTTTCATGAGCAATTTTTGATAAGTCTTGATCTGAATATCCCATGGTGCGAAGGACATCTATGATAGTTTGAGCCTGTTCCATCGTTTCTAATCCTTTGACACCTGTATCGGTTTTACCATCCATCAAATAGTAATAGACATCAAGTCCTAACCCTACATGGTCAATACCTATCAGTTTAGCAATATAATCGATATGTTTCGCTAGGTATTCCACCGTTTGAAGCTCTGGGTTTTTTGAAATGAAGTTGGGGACTGCACAAACACCAATCACTCCATCTCTTTCTTTGAGTCTCATGAGCTGTTCATCCGTATAATTTCTTCTGTGATCACAGAGGCTTTTCGCATTCCCATGGGAGACGATGATCGGACCACAGGTGTAGTTCATGACATCTTCAAAGGTTTTTGGATTGGCATGGGAAAGATCAATGATCATGCCTAAATGCTCCATCCAGGAAAGTAAATCTCTTCCCTTATCCTTTAATCCTGATTCTGTTTCAGCAACACCAGTCGCATACTCATTTTCTTCATTCCACGTAATGATGTCATGTCTAACGCCACGATCATAAAGATCTTTGATCGCTTCAGGGGTCTCTAAATATTTGAGTCCTTCGATCCCTAAAATCACACCAAGTTTGTGCTCTTCTTGTGCTTTCTTGACATCGTCATAATTTAAACAGATTTTGACAATATCTGAACTCTTTTTAAGTTCATCAATTGCCACATCAAACGTTTGATCAAAGTCTTCTTTGGTCTTTTGATAGGGATCGGTCCAGTTGACAAAAATACTATGGGAAATACCCCCTTTAACATAAAGAGGGTAATGTTTCGTTCGAAAGGAGTCTTTATTCCCTTTTTTTGATTCTTCATAGATATCGGTTAAAATATCGCCATGCGCATCAAAGATCATAAATTTATCCTTTATACCTGAAAGAGATGAATGACTTCATCGATATCTTTCTTCACTTGATTGAGTGAGTCAATCCAGAAATCTTTCTTTGTGACATCGATGTTCATGGATTTCGCACATGCTTCGACCGATGTCTTTGTTGTGAGTAATAAGAGATCATCATAACTCTTCTTAAAGACTTCAGGATCTTTTAGATATTGAGCATATAAGCCTTTTCCAAAGAGTAAACCAAAAGCATAGGGGAAGTTATAGAAGTTTAATCCTGCACTGTAATAATGCCCTTTGACGAGCCACATGTAGGGATGCAAGACATCAGGATCAAGTCCATCTTGATAGGCTTCCTTTTGTGCAGCTAACATCATGTCTTTCATCACATGCTTAGAGACAGGACCGGATGCTTTTTCAAAGAGATGGGTTTCAAAGATAAAACGCGATAGGATATCGATAATGACTTGTGTATCTCCTTGAAGTGAGTTTTCTAAGACGGAGAGTCTTTCTTTAGGATCCGTAATGGTCTTCAGTAAATGATTATTCACAATCGTTTCACAGAAGATCGATGCTGTTTCAGCTAAAGGCATGGGATAACTCCAATGAAGGGGTGAGTTGTCACTGATGACTTCCCCATGATACCCATGACCAAGTTCATGGGCTAAGGTTAAGACATCGGATAGTGCTCCAGTGAAGTTGGTTAAGATACGTGATTGTTTGAGTTGAGGTTGATTGGAACAGAAAGCCCCACCACGTTTACCTTTTTTAGGTTCCACATCAATCCACTCATTCTTAAACGCTTTAGTTGCAAAATCTCCCAAACGTTTGGAATACCCATAGAAAGCATCTTTAATAATGGTTTGTGCTTCCTCATAGGTATACGTCTTTTCAAGTTTTCCTACAGGAGCAAAGAGATCATAAAAAGGAAGACCATTCTTATGTCCTAAGGATACTGCCTTGGCTTTTAAGTAAGCAGCAAACGAAGGTCTAAAGTCTCTCATCGCAGAGATCATCGCATCCAACGTTTCTTTCGTCATATTGGAAGTAATAAGTGTCCGTTCCAAAGCGGATGAGTAACCTTTTAATTCATTCATGAGATTGACTTCACGTTTAATATTAGAAAGTGCCATGGAGACCGTATCTTCAATCAGACCAAAGGATTTAAGTTCAGCTTCATATGCATCTTTTCTCACCTTAGGATCCGCTTCATAGGCAAGATTACGGACTTCAGAAAGCGTGATTTCCTTATCACGATAGTGGACTGGAAGATTCGCGGTGGTAATACCTTGGAGTTGTCCCCAGGATTGAGAGGATAGTTCTCTTAATTTTGCATAAAGGAGTTCTTCTTTTTCAGATATAAGATGTTTCGCTTCTTCTTGTGTTTGTTTAAGTTGATATAGATATTGATTAATGAGAGATGACTTCTTTGCTAAATCATCTAAATCAATGGTCTCTAAGAATCTCGTGAACATCACATCTTCTGCAGTCGCTTTACGTGAAATCTTTGAGAGTTTCGCTAAATAGACAGGTGCTTCTTGATTGGTGACATCGGTACTCATGGTAAGACTTGCAAAGCTATAGAGTGTTCGAGAGAGTCTCGTGAGTGTTTCTTCACGTGTCAGAACACCTTCAATGTACGTAATGGGATCAACATCTTTTTGATTAATCCATGAGGTGTAATCATCCATCGCTTGATCAAAACGTTTAATATCTTCTTGATATCTTTCATCAAATCCTAAATATAGATCATCTAAATTCCAAGTATGCATATGTATTCCCCTTTGACTTTTGTTTACGTCTTTTATTTTAACATGATTTTAGCATCATGATAAGAAAAAATAAAACCCCTTCCATTGGAAGAGGTTATGGGTTTAAATGACTGGTAAATATTTGTCAAGTTCCCATTGGGAAATCTTCATCTTATATTCATCCCACTCTTTAGTTTTCGCTTCAATAAGTTTCGTATGAAGCACTTCACCGATCGTTTCTTTCATAAGATCACTGCTCGAAAAGAACTCAATGGCTTCTTTAAGGGATTCAGGAAGATTCTTAATGCCTAAACGTTTACGTTCAACTTCAGACATTTTAAAGAGGTTCTTCTTGACAGGAGATACACTATCCAAACTATTACGAATACCATCTAATCCAGCCGCCAAGAGTGCACTCATCGCTAGATA
>CAYLLL010000019.1:0-9151 GCA_964384655.1 uncultured Mariniplasma sp.
AAGTAGGATCTAAAGCAAAAATAGGAAAACTTGATGTCGATGAAGAATATCAAATCGCGGATGAACTGGGTATTATGAGTATTCCAACGATTATCGTCTTCAAAGATGGAAAGGTTCACCAATCGATGATTGGTGTCCAATCTAAGGATACCTTAAAGAAAATGTTAGGTTTATGAAATCAGTCATTATTATTGGTAATGGTCCAGCGGGTATCTCCGCTGCGATTTATTTAAAGCGACAAGGCATCGATCCTTTAGTCATTGGAAAAGACTTAGGTGCCCTTGAAGGCTACGAGAGTGAAATCGAAAATTACTATGGGTTTGCTCAACCGATTTATGGGAAAGATTTGATTCGTAATGGAATTGAACAAGCCAAGCATCTCGGTATTGAAGTGATAACCGATTCAGTGATCTCACTCAAATCAAACGATGAAGGATTTCATGTCATCACACCTCACCACGCCTATGAAACGCGTGTTGTTCTTCTCGCGACAGGAAAAACCAGACGTACGATGCATCGAGGTGGGTTTACCAAGTTCAAAGGAAAAGGCATATCGATGTGTGCGACGTGTGATGGTTATTTCTATCGAAGAAAAAAAGTTGCGATTATCGGTTGTGGACCTTACATGATGCATGAACTCGAATATTTAAAAAAGATTTCTACTGATATCACGATCTTCACCGATGGAAACACATTAAAGTATGACGTTGATATTCCCGTAGTCACCGAGAAGATTGTTGAATTTATAGGTGATGAGAAGTTGTCTGGTATCAAAACCGAAAGTCAAACTTATGCGGTTGATGGAGCATTCATCGCGCTTGGTATTCCTAGTTCTGTAGAGTTTGCAAGTCAAATGGGTGTCATCATTGAAAAAAACAACTTAGTTGTCGATGAAGACTATATGACCAATGTGCCTGGACTATTCGCAGCCGGGGATATTATTGGAGGGAAACTCCAAATTGCTAAAGCAGTCTATGATGGAATGAATGCTGCTGATGCGATTTATGCTTATCTAAATAAGTAAATGACTCAAAAATAGAAAACCCGCAATTTTTGCGGGTTTTTTGTTGTTATATAATTTCAAAGTAAAGTGATTGGATTCCTTCAGATGTCCGGTAATAAATCGTGTAGTATCCCACTTCACTAAAGCGAATCATCGATGGAAGATACACATATTCTCCTCCATTGAATGAAACATACCAATAAGGATCGACCATGTCAACCCCAATGAGAACTGATCCTTGGTATTGACCATAGTTTTCAACACCTGTCACCGTCATGGTTGGATCGAACACACGTAAATCATAGATAGCGGTGTATGCAGATCCATGCGTATAAAAATATTGTCCCACTGTACTTAGTATAATGGATTGCATCGACTGAGTCACTGTGATTGAATCCGATGTCACTTCATACAGGTAAATGGCTTTATCAAAAGGATAGAACAAATCGATAGTATAATCATACTCCACGGATGATTCTTGGGTATGAATCCAGTATTGTGCCTCTACTGTGTATTCACCAGAAGATAAAACAAGATGGTAGACATAGGGTGTGTAGGAAACTTTCTCTTCGATGATGACATACCCACGAACATAAAGATCATCGCCAAATGACTTAATTGAAGTGTTGGGTTCAATGATCATTGCTTGATCATCAAAAGAACCAATGACTTTTTCTACCTGATGTAATCCAAGTTTAAGGAACGGATGGTCAAATGAATAGAGAACACCACATTCACTGATGGGGTAATCAAGATACTCTAGATGAGGAAACTGAATGGTGAAGGTTGGAATTGCGTGTTCTAAAAGTTCCGTGGTTGTGACCGTGTTGAGTGCAAGCGTCACACTAGGCAATTCAAAATCGAGATGAAATACATGAAGATATGACTTCCCTGTAGTTTCATCAGTGACCACTAATAAACGTTTGCCTTCACGATGGAGTAAAGCATAACTTTGATATCCGACATCATCGACAGTCGCTTGATATCCATCAAGAACCTCAAACCAGAATGAAGGGCGAAGTGAATCCGTTCCGTTATCGATTTGATAGTATCCACCAGAGAGTACATAATTGACACCTACACTCGTTCCAGTAGGAACAGTAACATGAGTTTCGAACGAATAGATATCACTATAAACCATCGTCTTTTCAAAACGAATAAAGAAACGATAGAAATAGACTGATTCACTGTGCAATGGCTCTGTTAAAAGATCGAGTGGCATTTCGGAATAGGAAGGATTAGAGGATAGGTCAATAGATCCATCGATTTGAATCGCTGCCTGATGATAGTATTCAAGAGCATCATTTTGATGAGAATAAAGAACACCATAACTCACTGTAGCATCCGTAATCGAAAAGTGGTTTTTGATTTCTCCGAGATTGGTCAAGCTATAAAGAGATTTTAAAGGATAGACATATCCGTTATCCAATATCGCATCATCTTTGACGATAACGCTGTTGAAGTAATCACTCGCGTCAATCACTTCAAAATCGATGTGCCAAATCGCGTAAAGCGTAAGATCGGATGCCATAGCGATAGTTGATAAATCGATGGGAATTAAGCTGTCACTTTCGTAAGCCCATCCAGCGAAGATATGATCGGTTCGTACAGGTGTGATCGTTAATCCGATGGGTGATTCGCCCTGTGATACTGTTTCAGTCAAGATTTCTGTTTGAAGTGCTCCGTTGAGATCATAGGTCACCGTATAACTGATCGATGAATCGAGTTGCCATGATGCATAGATCACAGTTTGACCATAGATAGGCATGGTTTCAAAATCGAAGGGTTGTGATGAATTTATATTGACTAACCAACCTGTAAAAATATACCCTTCTCGTGTGGGATCATTAGGACGGGTTGCATAACCACCTAAGTCAACATACTGGTCTTGAATGTTGCCTGTTCCCCCAGTTAAATCGAAATGAACGATGGTTTGTGACGTCTGTATGATGGTCCAATTCACATAGATGGTGGTATCTTCAAAGAGTTCAGTACCTTGATAACGATTCGTACACGCTTGATCTAAATACCAACCTTCAAAATCATAACCGATTTTGGTTGGAACTGAAGTCAAATCAGGAACTGTCCCTATTTCGATTTCTTGTGGGGTTTCATAGCCTGTCCCCCCATTCGTTTCAACAGTGACAGTAATCGTTGCTACCCGTGTGATGGCTGTGATGGTGATCGTCTTCTCTTTGAATTGATCATCGATACTTAATTTGATCGTTACCGTATAAACATCATTGGGCTCAACGACAAAGGTATCGCCTGTCACTTCAACCAGCGTATCATGTTGATCAAAGACGATGAAAGTGACCACTGCACCATAGTCTTTGACAAGTTCACTTAACGATTCAATCGTGTAAGGAATGCGATAAGTTCCTGCAGGAATATTTATCTGATCAACGGCATCAATATCCACCGTGGATAGATCAAATGTTTCCTCTTCACATCCCGAAACCATAAAGACAACAAAAAAAAGTAATGCTAGGACATAAAAAAAATGTTTCATGTATGCTCCCCATAGGTATGTAATTAAAATTACATTTTCTTATAGGATACGCTTATCATGAAACATTGTCAATATATTATAAAAAATCTAATTCTTTTCTTTCAAACTCCTTAAGTAAGCTGTAGCAACCATGAGTCCAATCCAGATATATCCAAGGTAACTCATGTACGCCCCTTGAACCACAATAAGGACTAAACCGACAGCGAGTGTCAAATTAAATGAGATAATGGATGACTCTTCAATCTTCTTGTTTTGAGTAAAAATCAATGTCAATATGAAAGTTATGAGAGATACCACCAATCCAATCGCCATCACACCTGAAATAATTTGACTTGCAAGAACCGATTGAAAGCCACTCTCAATATGAAAGATAAATGCCCACCCAGTGATCATGGTTTCAGAAATATAGTAGATAGGTAAAAAGAATACGATGACCGTCGATAATTGAAAGATCAGGGCTAATAAACGATAGCGCATATTAAAGGGCTAGATCATTGACAGAATCTAAATAAGCTCTGATGGGTTTCACGATTTCCTTCACGGTACCTTGTTTAAATGGATTCTTTAAATGTGCTGCATCGACTAAACCAAGGAAACTCTTGGATCCGCCCAATTTACATAATGCCAAATAACTCTCTAAAGCTTCTTTTCTATTCGCTTGATGCTTAATCCAATATTGGAATGCACAGACTTGTGCTAAGGTGTAATCAATGTAGTAGAAGGGTGAACCAAAAATATGTCCCTGTCTAAACCAGAAGGTACCTTTTTCCATGAATGCATCATCATCATAGTCTTTAAAGGGTAAGTACTTCTTTTCAATCTTTCGCCACAAAGCTTTTCTTTCATCAGGCGTGAGTTCAGGATTTTCATAGACACCATGTTGGAACTCATCAACGCTTGCACCATAAGGTAAGAAAGAAACTGCGCCTGCAAGATGTGAGAACTTATATTTTGCTGTATCTTCTAAGAAGAACGAATCAATCCATGGCCACGCTAAAAACTCCATACTCATCGAATGAATTTCAGCAGCTTCCATGGTTGGCCAACGATATTCAGGAATAAGTTCTTTACTTGAATACACTTGGAAAGCATGTCCTGCTTCATGGGTGAGAACATCGACATCGTGTGATGTTCCGTTGAAATTAGCAAAGATAAAAGGTGCATCATGATTAGGAATATAGGTGCAATACCCACCGCCTTGTTTGCCTGGTTTCGAATCGAGTTCTAATAGATCGTGTTCGAGCATGAAATTGAAAAATTTAGATGTTTCGGGTGACATTTCGTCATACATCTTCTTCGCACGTTCCACTTGCCATGCACGATCCCCTTTAGGTTTAGGATTGCCCGATAAGAAGGATAACGTTAAGTCATAGGATTTAGGGTTTTCAATGCCTAGACGCTTCGCTTTTCTCTGATTGAGTTCAACGACTAAGGGAACGATATCTTCATAAATCTGATCACGATAGGTCTTCACATCTTTGGCGTTATAATCTGTTCTACCGAAACGATCATAGCCTAGTTGTACAAAGTTTTCATATCCTAATGTTTTCGCAATCTTGGTTCTAACTTTGACCATGTCATCATAGATTCTATCGAATTGAGCTTCGTTATCAGCAAAAAACTTAGAGACAGCAAGTTGTGCTTGATGACGTGTGTCTCTGTTTAAATCTTGTAAGAAAGGTGCCATTTGGGATAGGTTGTAGACGCCACCTTGGAATTCGATTTTTGCAGAGGCTGTAAGTTTCCCGTATTCAGTTGAGAGTTTGTTTTCCACCTGTAAATCAGGAATGATTTCAGGCTTAAATGTTTTTCTGGCAAGTTCACCGCGATCAAACATGAGTTTACCAAATTCTTTTTCTAAACCTGCTCGATGGGGAGAATCTAGAAGTTTTTCTAAAAATCTTTGTTCGTATTCACGCAAAACAGGTCCATTTTCATCAAAGAATTCTTGTTCTTTTTCATAGAATTCATCGGTGGTGTTGATGCTGTTTCTTACCGCACAAAGTGTTCCCATGGATTGCACATCATCATTGATCTTAAAAAGATCATATGCAGCTTTAATCTCAGTTTTTAAATCTTTTCCTGTGTTGATTAAATCAAGTTTTTCTTCCAATGCTTTCTTGACTTTATCTAGATCAGGACGTTCGTATTTAAACTCATTAAATGTCATGTCTTTATCCTCTTTTCTTTGGGTATCATTATACTATAATTTGGCTCTATTGACAAGAAAACAAAAGAAAGAGCACGATTGCTCTTTCAATTGTATAAATTGATGCTAATGGATTAAGCTTTGAGTATTCTAAATATCTTTTCAGACTTCTTCTCCATAAACCACACTAATGGAATGAGCAATACGATATTGATGGCGATCAGAATCAAGAAAACAAGCGATTCATTCATCGTTCCTTGGAGATAGTAATAGCTGACACCATTAATCCCCATGAGTGCAAATCCACCAAAGATGCCTAATAAAGCTCCTGCACTTTGTTTCACCACTTCCACTTCATTCATATAATCAAACTTAGGTGTATAAAGATTGACCATCGCGTCAAAGAATGAAATCACTGCAGCAAAGACAACCACTAAAATCATCATGATCAGTTGATTAAGCAACGGTAGACTTAAGCTGATTCCAAAGAGGACAATACTGATTAACGCGATCGGAACGATCAGTAACATGTTAAAGATAATTTTGCTATACATAATCGTTTTAGGTTTAATCGGTAGACTCTTAAGGATCCAAAAATTCTTTCCCTCAAGTGAAAGACTGATTGCGGGTGTATACGTCATGGAGACCGCAAATCCTATTAATGCGACAATCATGATTTCAAGGGGTAACGCTGCACCCATCGCTTCTCCTAAAATACGTTCAAGATCTTGTTGATAAAATAAACTAGCAATGCTTGCCACCATGAGGATGACAGGACCAAATCCTGCATTGAACGCATAAATCGTGACATTAAAGAACTTTTTAAATTCTTTTTGAATCAATGCCCACATCAAAGGTTTTTCTTGATAAACCACGGGTTTTCCATTCTTCTTCATGTTCACACGAATCCCTTTTTGATTCGTCTTGTGAACGAGTCCTTGAATGAAATACATGTAAAGTCCAAAGATGATAGCATTCACCCCGATCACATAAAGTAGATGAATCCATGAACCTTGGTGAACCGCTACACGATACCAATCAAATGGAAGATAGATCTCAGAGATTCCTTTGAAAAGATCGATTTGTCCAGTCAAAGGATTTTGTTCCACATCATTAAGTGAAAAACTACCCGTGAAAATTCCGAGGAAAACGACAAACATTAAGATAAGATTTAATAGTTTACTCCGTCTGAATCTTCGTGTGAATTGAGCAATTCCCAATGCGATAAGTGACATGATCACTACCGGAATTAAAGGGATAAAGAAGAATCCTAAAAGTAGAATGAGAAATCTTGAGAGATTAAAACTATTCCAGTAAAAATAAGAAAACATAATGGGTAAGCTGATGACAAAACTCATCAAGTATAACATGACGAGCAAGACGGTCATTTTCGCGAGTAATACAGTGCGTGGATGAATCGGGAGTGGGGATAAGATTTCATAGTCTTTATAATAGAATAGTGAACCGTTCGCTCTAAAAAACGTAATCAGTAAAGACATTCCTAAGACATACACACAAAGAAAACTGATTAAAATCTCATTTTGTCCCATTTGATCCAAGAGTTTTCCTAAATCAAAGAATAGATACCCAAATAAACCCACAAAGACAACGACGGTATATAGCAATGCTAAACCAATCAAAATTGCTTTAACTTTAGACTTTCGAACATCAAACCCCATCAGTCGCTTTAAGGAGATGTTCTCTTTTAAGAAAAGCTTGACTAACGTGGTATACATTAGACTTCCTTTTGGATTTCCATGAAGATATCTTCAAGCGACTGATTTTGAATAATGTCTTGTGTATTACCAGATGCGACAATCTTTCCTTGTTTGATGATCGCCACTTTATTACATAGTTTTTCGACGACCTCAAGCACATGGGTTGAAAAGAAAATGGCCGTCCCTTTATGGCACATATCTTGGAAAATTTCTTTTAATTGAAAACTAGCTTTTGGGTCAAGACCTACAAATGGTTCATCGAGCAATAATAATTTAGGTTTATGCACTAATGCGCTGATAATCACTAATTTTTGTTTCATCCCATGGGAATAAGATGAAATAGGATTACCGAGTACATCGAAGATTTCAAATAAAGTTCCATAGTGATTGATGAGACGTTTTCTTTCTTCAAGATCAATCTTAAACACATCGCTTATAAACTCTAAATATTGTAATCCTGTCAAGGATTCATAAACATCGGGATTATCAGGAATATAGGCGATCACTTCTTTCACTTTCATAGGATCGCTCTTGATGGAAAAGCCATCCACAGTGATGTCCCCTTCTTCAAAATCGATGATGCCAGCAATGGATTTTAACAGTGTTGTTTTTCCTGCACCATTGTGTCCTACAAATCCATAGATGTCTCCTGAATGAATGGATAAAGACACGTCATTCACCGCTTTTTTTACACCATCATAACTTTTAGATACATGATTAATGACTAACATAATACCCCTCGCTTTCGTGATTTCACTTTTATTTTACCACGGGATTTATAAAAAAGTATCATATGGTTGACAAATTCATTATTTTTAATTATTTTTAATTATAAAACGTTTTCAATCAAATTTTTAAGATTTTTCGTTTCTTACTGAGTATAATAGAGATACACGAAGAATAGACAAGGAGGAATTATTATGTTATCTAATCGTGAATTAAAACAAAATGCATGGAATCAATTACGTAAAAGTTATTGGATGGTCCTATTGGTTACATTGATTGTGACTGCACTCCCCACTGCTTCATCGGTTGCTGCTGTAGGTTTTGTGATTGCTGGTCCTTTATTGGTTGGACAAGCGATATACTTAATCGATATGATTGAAAACCAGACAGATGGAAAAAAGATTGAACTCGTCATTGAAGGATTCAAACGCAGTTTTATCAATTCATTTGTCGCGACACTATTGGTGGGTATCTTCACATTTCTATGGAGTTTATTACTCATTATCCCTGGTATCATCAAATCACTTGCGTATAGCATGACACCTTATATCATCGCGGATGAACCTGGGATCGATGCACTTGACGCAATCAAAAAGAGCCAGGAAATGATGAGAGGTCATAAAATGGAATTGTTTATGCTTTCCTTAAGTTTCATCGGTTGGTTTTTATTAGGTGTGTTAACATTTGGTATTGGTATGTTCTTTGTCTTACCTTATTATCAAACGACACTCGCGAACTTCTATCTTGAACTTCGAGGTAAAAAGGTGTCCACTCAAAACGTGTTTGAATGAAAAAAGGCCATCGGCCTTTATTTCTTTAATATGACAAGGAATGGATTAACTAGATCCATTCTTTTTTTTCGGTTACAGGAGTGTAAAGAGTATAACTGACAAAAGGAATGACATCGAACCCAAGATAGAAAGGTTGATGTTCTTTAATGCTGGATAGTGTGCTTGTTCCCCAAATCTTTTCGACAAACTCTGGATGATCAATAAACGGATTTCGATTGTGCTGGTAACTATAAATAACATCGTTACGATTCA
>CAYLLL010000020.1:0-9081 GCA_964384655.1 uncultured Mariniplasma sp.
GAAACACGTTCTCCCTATGCGACCACAGGTTATCGTTGGTCATCGATCGGTGAAGATTCCTATACCATCGAAGAGATCGATCGAAGCGAAATTGGAACCACCATTACCCTTTACTTAAGAGATGATGAAAAAGATGATGAACATGAAGAAGATTTTTCGACTTACTTAAAGGAATACACATTAAGACGACTCGTCAAAAAGTATTCAGACTACGTGCGTTTCCCCATCAACATGATGGTGACCAAACACGAAGACAAACATGAGAAAGTTGAAAAAGAAACGCTCAATCAAATGATTCCCATTTGGAAGCGTGCCAAAGCAGAAATCAAAGAAGAAGATATGAATGATTTCTACAAACATCATTTCAATGATTATGAAAATCCTTTAAAAGTCATTCATACCGATGTTGAAGGCATGCTCACCTATACCGCACTTCTCTTTATTCCAAAAAAGCCAGCCTATGACTTTTATTCAGAGCATTATGAAAAGGGACTTCAACTCTATTCAAAAGGTGTCTTTATCCAAGATAAGAATAAAGATTTACTTCCCGATTACTTTAAGTTTGTCAAAGGTCTTGTCGATTCATCTGATATATCCTTAAATATCTCGCGCGAGCTCTTACAACAAGATCGTCAGGTGAAAAAGATTGCGTCTCACTTAGAGAAGAAGATTAAAAATGAACTCGAAGGTATGCTTCAACACCATCGTGAAGAATATATCGAGTTTTATGAAAACTATAAGATTACCTTGAAATACGGTATTTATGATCAGTTTGGTTTAAATAAGGAAAAACTTCAAGACCTAATCATGTTTAAAACTTCTCAAAGCGATGATTATATCACATTAAAAGAATATCTTGATCGTAAGAAAGAAGACCAAAAAGCCATTTATTACGCGACAG
The DNA here is from genome assembly GCA_964384655.1 of uncultured Mariniplasma sp. GTDB lineage: Bacteria > Bacillota_I > Bacilli_A > Acholeplasmatales > Acholeplasmataceae > Peloplasma. The sequence goes on from CAYLLL010000020.1 coordinate 902, forward strand.
GTAAGAATAAAGCATCGATCATGGCACTCCCACAAATGGATGTCATGAAAGAAAAAAATGTGGAAGTCCTGATTTTTACCGATGATATCGATGAATTTATGATTCAAATGATGCAAAATTACCAAGACGTCCCCTTTAAATCTGTTCAACAAGGTGAAGCAGATTTTGTCGATGACACCAAGAAAGCAGACTTAAAAAAGAAGGAAAAAGAAAACAAAGACATTTTAAAGGCGATAAAAAAAGCACTCGATGGCAAAGTCAAAGATGTTAAATTATCTGGACGTTTGAAAGAATCCGCGGTTTGTCTTGTCTCTGGTGAAGGTCTATCCTTAGAGATGGAAAAAATTTTAAAACAAATGCCTAATCAAACGGATGTTAAAGCAGATCGAATTTTGGAAATCAATCCCGATCATGATCTTTTCCTTGCTTTAAAGAAGATTTATGAAAAAGATGAACAGAAGATTAATGACTATGCATCCATTCTCTATCATCAAGCCTTATTGATTGAAGGATTACCTTTAGAAAATCCTCATGAATTTGCGAGTGAACTGACAAAACTCATGATTGAATCCTCTAAATAGCGATGAAAACGATACATACACCATTCGCACCCGCGGCTATCGGTCCCTATAGTCAAGCGATTTTAGCAAACAATACACTTTACGTATCCGGACAACTCCCCAAGGATTTAACCGCAGATATCACCCAACAAACCAAAGAATCACTTACACATATCCTAGCAATCATTCAAGAAGCTGGATTTGAAAAAAGTGATATCGTCAAATGTACTGTGTATATGAAAGATTTAACTATGTTCCAACCCATGAATGAGACATATCAATCATTTTTTGGGGATCATAAACCTGCAAGGGTGACCATCCAAGCGTCACGTTTGCCCAAGGATGCACTCATCGAAATCGATGCCATTGCAGTCAAATCATAGTGTGGACACCCATCCACACTTTTCTTTTATCAATAAATAAGTGCGTCATTTATTATGAATAAAGAAAACCTTAAATAAATAACCATTCTAAATAAAACACTTCGTTTGAAGTGCTTCATAGTTGGTGTGTCATCCCAAGAGTGCTATAATAGAGGAGAAATAGCGAAGTAATTTCATTCATCCATCATGAAATGATGAGATATTAGAAAAGGGTGACAACATGAATGACGTGAACACCAATGTTCAACACGACAAAAAAACAACGCTAAATTTATGGATCTTTACAGCGGCGCTAGCCATTTTGCTTATTTTAGCAGTCGTCTTCTTTGGGGTGCATATCCTGCTGTTGACAGCAGTCAGTTTTGCAGTCGCACTACTGATAGAATTCGCATTTGCTAAAGGGCGTAAACTTCCTTTCGATAAAGAATGGATGATTACACCTCTTGTGGTGGTTCTTATCCTACCTCCAGCAGTTCCTGCGTGGCTCGTAGGGATTGCAACCTTCTTTGCAGTGTTCTTCGGTAAGAACATCTTTGGGGGAAGTGGGAAGTATATCTTCTTTCCTGCGCTCGTAGGTGCGCTTTTTGTCCTTATTTCTTTCCCTGTACAAATGGCAACCAGTTGGCAACAACCAGGAAGTGATGTGATGGCATCCGCTACACCACTTTTAAGTTTGAATCGTGGAGTCACTCCTTATCCATTTACCTTAGGTGAACTGCTTTTAGGTCAAGCACCAGGATCCACAGGAGAAATCTTTAGACTAGGTGTGATTGTCTTAGGTTTATTGCTCTTTGTTCTCAAGGTGAGAGATTGGAAAGCAACCGCAAGTTATCTTGGAGTTTTCTTTGTTTTAACCGCGTTTATATACTTTGTATTCCCGGATGCAGCCATTGCGCGTGACCCAATTATTTCTTTATTATCTGGCGGCATATTGTTTGGGGCATTCTTTATTGCTTCTGATCCCGTCTTACAACCTCAAACGAGTTTTGGTAAAGTCCTTTATGGTGTAGGACTCGCTTTACTCACATTTGTAATCAGAAATTTCGCCACATTCGCTGAAGGCGTGACGTTCACCTTGATTATCATGAGTGCGATTTCACCACTCATTGACAATGTCACTGTTAAAAAGGTGGACACTGAGGCGGTGGAAGCATGAAACAAAACATAAAACTCATGCTCTTCGTCTTAATCTTAGGGGTACTCACTTCAGGACTTCTCGTCGGTGTTGATGCACTCACAAGAGATCGCATCGCACAAAATGCTGAAGCTGAATTAAAGTCTGCTATTCTCGATGCGAATGATGAACCTTATAATTTGACCAACATTCATGAAGTGTTTGCAGATACCATTGATGTCATTGTTGTCGAAGGATTGACATTCTATCGTCACAAGGAGACACAAAACGTATCGTATCCTTTTGAAGGAGGCGGCGTTTGGGGACCGATTGCTGGCATTATCACGTTAGAAGATGATTTTGAAACCATCGTTGCGATTCGTGTCCTTGTTCAAGAAGAAACACCAGGGCTTGGTGGTATCGTTGCTGAAGCGAAATATTTAGCAAACTTCGTAGGGATTAAAATGTTTCCAGCATTAGAGATTGAAAAAGACCCATCTCCCAATGGCCCTAATGAGGTTGATGCAATTACTGGAGCAACTCGAACTTCAGAAGCTTTTGAAAACTTGCTAAATCAGAATTATTCAGATTACAAGACGGCTTGGGAAAGCCGGACTGAATAGGAGGAAAAACCATGAAATTAATCCGTTTACAATATACCAAATGGTTCAATATCCTCAAAGATGGACTCCATCGTAACAACCCGATTGTCGTTGCAGTATTAGGGATTTGTTCTTCACTTGCGGTCACCAATCGTGTTGAAAATGCGATTGCTATGGGTCTTGGTGTGACATTCGTTGTCATGGCATCCTCTGCAGTGGTCTCGATGATTCGTAATTTTATTCCCTCTAAATTCCGTATGGTCACCTACATGGTGATTATCTCTGCATTCGTTATTGCCGTCCAAATGTTTTTAGAAGCGTATTTCTTCACGATTTCTAAACAACTCGGTGCGTATGTGGGTCTGATCATTACCAACTGTATCGTTATGGGACGTGCTGAAGCGTTTGCTGCAAAAAATCCTGTGAAATACACATTGGTTGATGGATTTGCTTCAGGGATGGGGTATACACTCGTTTTAATCACTGTTTCCATTGTTCGTGAACTACTTGCCAGTGGGACACTTTTAGGAAATCAAATTATGCCAGATTCTTGGCCTAATTGGGTTGTCATGTCACTCGCACCAGGTGGTTTCTTCGTACTCGGTCTTCTCATTTGGGGAATTCGTGAGTGGTCGAAACTATATGATGCGGACTAAGGAGGGAAGAACATGGGAAATTCATTAGAACTCATTTTAGCTTCAATATTAAATCATAACATCGCTTTAGTCTATATTTTGGGGATGTGTCCACTCATTGCCATCTCAACCAATGTTAAAAATGCTAAAGGCATGGGATTAGCCGTTATCCTTGTTGTTACACTGACAGCGATCATTAACTGGCCGATCTATCAACTTCTTGTTGCGACAGGCACAGAACAACTCGCTCTCCTTGTCTTCATTATTACGATTGCTGCAGTTGTTCAGTTATTAGAAATTTTCATGGAAAAATTCGTTCCTTCCATGTATAATGCTTTCGGTATTTTCTTACCTTTAATTACCGTAAACTGTGTGGTTTTAGCTGTTTCATTATTCTTCGTGAATCGTGAATATACGTTTGTTGAAACCGCTGCATTTGGTTTTGGTTCTTCTGTAGGTTGGGCTTTAGCGATTATCCTGCTCGCAGGTATTCGTGAAAAAATGGCAAAAATATCCAACTTGCCTAAGGGTCTCCGCGGAAAAGGTATCACCTTCATTATCTTAGGAATCCTTGCGTTAGCATTCATTGGATTCACTGGATTAGCAAGCATCTAAGGAGGAAAACGATGAATTTAGTTTATGCACCTATGGTCTTGATTGGGGTGCTTGTCATCATCGCAGTGATCTTAATAGTCGTTGAAAAACTCTTAGGTGGCGGTGGTGAGAAAGTCCTTCAAATCAATGACGACAAAATTATTCCCGTCAGTGGGGATGAGACAGTTCTCAACACTCTCTCACAACATAAAATTTTTATTCCATCAGCATGTGGTGGTAAAGCAACATGTGGTTTTTGTAAGTTCAAACTGATTGAGGGGGGAGGTCCTGTCAAAGCGACAGAACTACCTTTCTTAAGTCCTCAAGAAAAAGAAGAGGGAATTCGTCTTTCATGTCAAGTGAAAGTCAAAGAGAATATGAAAATTGAGATTCCCAAAGAACTTCTCAATGCGAAAGAGTACAAAACCAGAGTCTCATATATTGAAGATTTGACCTACGATATCAAATTGGTTCGCTTTGAACTTCTCGATCCAAAAGAAATGCATTTCAAACCGGGTCAGTATGCACAACTCAAAGTCCCTGGAATTGATGTGATTCGCGCGTATTCCATCGCATCACACCCTAAATATAATAATCAAATCGAATTGATTATTCGTCAGGTACCTAATGGGAAAGCGACCACTTATGTGCATAAGGCACTAGAAGTGGGAGACAAAGTGATTTTAACAGGACCTTATGGGGATTTCTATCTTCAAGAAGAATCAAGTAGAGATATGATTTGTATTGCTGGTGGATCAGGAAAAGCACCGATTCGTTCTATCCTATATTATTTAAGAGATCAAGGGATGAATCGAAAAGTGAAATATTTCTTTGGCGCTAAATCCAAACGTGATCTATACTACACGGAAGAATTCCTTCAGTTATCCAAAGAATTCCCGAATTTCGAATATATCCCCGCATTATCTGAACCTCTTCCCGATGACAATTGGGAAGGTGAAGTAGGACTTATCACGGATGTTGTGGATCGTCATGTCAAAGATTTGACCGAGAGTGAAGCCTATTTATGTGGATCACCCGGGATGATCAAGGCGTGTATTCGCGTCCTCAATAATCATCAGATCAAACAAGAAAACGTCTATTTTGATAATTTCTCATAATCACAAGATCAAACAAGAAGCACGAAACCATCGTGCTTTTTTTGTTTTTAAAGAAGAGAAAACAATAAAATCAACATAAAAATGAATAAAATCAATAAAATTAAGCGAATAATTAAAAAAATCAACATAAAAATCAATAAAATTAACAAAAATGCTTGACAACATAAAAAATTGATATATAATTAAGGTGTAAATTAAAAAAATCAATTCAAAAGCATAAATGAATTAATAAAGTTCAAAAGAGAATTGATTAAATTATGGAGGAAAAATAAGTGAGAAAAAAAATACTATGGACGATGCTCGTTATGTTGTTAGTGTTCGTGGCTGTATATAAGGTTCAAAATGCCAATGCATATGAATCCAATCGTATCATCAGAAATACGGAAAGCGATTATACATCTGAAGGTTATGATGGTTATCTCAATCACAATGAAGCTTTACTGTTCTTTGATTCACTGGATGGTCTTGATACGATCGCAACCCTTGAAGGTGGAATCGAAGTCACAGTGGTTGTCTCAAAGAATTTGACATCTGGTCAAGCAAAAGTGGTTCTTGTCAATGCCTTTGGTCAAGTAAAAGAAATCAACGAAACACAAACGATCTACTTAGAAAATGGTTGCAACTACATCAAGGTTGTTGGTCGAGATGCAACAGGAACGATTGGATTAGCTATTGAAGCTAATCAAGATGTACAGTTTCATTCTGTACTCGAATAAAGAGGTGAATACGATGGGAATCAGACGAATTATTCACGTGATCTTCAATCAAATTTCAGAATGTTTCCGCAAGTGTAATCATGATTATTATTCAACATTGGAAGGCTCCAAATTCGATATATCAAGACTCGCTCGCGAAACACAAGATCACAAAGAAGAAGTCCAACCAGTTTGGATGTCATAACAAAAAGGCCAATCGGCCTTTTTTATTCGTGTGTTTTGTTGACTGATGAGTGTATAGCTTGGTTTTTTACTGCTTCAGCCACTCTTTTGTGAACTTCCTTATCCAGAGGATTAGGAATGATGTTAGAGGGTGAGAGTTCGTTATCTGGAATATAAGAAGCGATGGCTTTTGTCGCTGCAATCATCATCTCATGGGTAATTTCTTTCGCGTGGGCATCCAGTGTTCCGCGGAAGATACCGGGGAATGCGAGGAGATTATTGATTTGATTAGGGTATTTTGAACTTCCAGTACCGACAATGTAAGCGCCAGCTTCATAAGCCTCTTCAGGTAGGATTTCAGGGATTGGATTAGCCATAGCAAAAACGATCGGGTGATGATTCATCTGCTTGATCATCTCTTGGGTGATCACATGCTTCACAGAGACACCGATGACCACATCTGCATCCACTAAGGCATCGCTCAGCAACCCTTTTTGTTGATAAGGATTTGTCAGGTGAGCGAGAGCTTGATGCGTCGGTGACAATGTTGGATCCTCTTTATGGAGAATTCCATGCTTATCACACACAACGATATGATTACATCCCAAAGATATTAAAAAATGAGTGATGGATGTTCCCGCTGCTCCTGCACCATTGATGACTACTTTGATGGACTCCACCGATTTATTCACCAGTTTGAGTGCGTTGGTTAATGCGGCTGCAACAACGATGGCCGTTCCATGTTGATCATCATGAAAAACAGGGATGTCGAGTATTTTTTTAAGTTCTTGTTCGATTTCAAAACAGCGAGGTGCAGAAATATCTTCAAGGTTGATTCCTCCAAAACTTCCTTGAAGTAAGCGAATGTTTTCCACGATGACTTTTGGATCGGTTGAATCGAGACACAAAGGAATGGCATCGACATCACCGAGTAACTTAAACAACATCGCTTTTCCTTCCATCACTGGCATCCCCGCCAGAGGACCAATGTTGCCAAGACCAAGTACTGCAGTTCCATCGGTAATGACAGCAATCGTGTTGTGTCTTCGGGTATAGAGATAACTGAGATCGGGATTTTTTTCAATCTCTAAACAAGGTTCGGCAACCCCTGGAGAATAAAGTGTAGCTAAATCTTCTTTGGATTCAAGTTTTGCTCGCGAAATCATCTCAATCTTTCCTTGGAGTTCTCGATGAATATCGAGCGATTTTTTCTTTAAATCCATAGGAAGCACCTCGTTTCATTAGTCCTATTTTAGCATAGAATGATAAAAACAGTGAAAGAATTTTCATGTAACACGTCAAGAAAATGTGAAAATATAAAGCGCTTTCAGTAGATGTTTCTTTTTGTGCTCTTATTATGTATAATAAGGGTATCAACACTAAGGAGACGTTCCATGAAACAGAAGTATATCGCAGAGCCTTATCGAATCAAGATGGTCGAACCCATCCGCGAAACCACGAAAGAAGAACGAATTGAACTATTAAAAAATGCAGGATATAATCCATTTTCGCTGAAAAGTGACGATGTCTATATCGACCTACTCACCGATTCGGGGACCGGTGCGATGAGCCAAGATCAATGGGCTGCCATGATGATTGGCGATGAAGCGTATGCTGGAAGCCGCAGTTTTTACCGTCTAGAAGCTGCTGTTAAAACGATTATGGGTTATGAGTATTTCATTCCAGTTCATCAAGGGCGTGGCGCTGAAAAGGTCTTTTTACCTCAACTTGTGACAAAACCAGGGATGGTGTATATTGCGAATATCCACTTTGATACGACGCGAGCACATGTGGAACTCGCAGGAGCGCGTGCGATTGATTGTGTCGTACCTGATTGTTACGATATTGAACACTACCATGACTTTAAAGGCAATATGTGCTTAACATGTCTCGAAGAGACCATTATCGATAAAGGGAAAGAAAATGTTGCCGGAATCATCATCACCATCACCAATAACTCTGCAGGTGGACAACCCGTTTCTATGGCAAACATCAAAGAAGTACGAAAGATTGCGGATAAATTTGGTCTTAAAGTGATCATCGATGGAGCACGCTATGCAGAAAATGCCTTCTTCATTAAAGAAAGAGAATTAGGTTATCAAGATAAATCGATAAAAGAGATCGTGTTTGAGATGTGTTCTTATGGCGATGCTTTCTTAATGAGTGCAAAAAAAGATGGTTTAGTCAACATGGGTGGCGTGATCGCGATCAAAAATGATAAAGAACTCTTCGACAAATGTCGTACGTATGTCGTCCCTTATGAAGGATTTCCAACGTATGGTGGATTAAATGGTCG
>CAYLLL010000021.1:0-9021 GCA_964384655.1 uncultured Mariniplasma sp.
TATCCATATTCGATCGATAACAACTTGATAAGTCATATCGGCAATGCTTTCGATGATCAATACGGAAATCATGATAGCAGCGATCCAAAACGAAATAGAAAAGCCATCGATAACATAAGCTATCATGAAAAATAAGCCACCGATGATTTCTATACATAAGTGAATTAGAGGAATTCTTTCTTGACAAGATCTGCATTTTCCGTGATTGATCACATATCCTAGGATGGGGATGACATCCAAAAAACGTAGTTGTTTGTGACAATGGTCACAATGGCTTCTCCCCAATAAAGATTCTCCTTTGGGTAATCTGGTTCCAACAACATCAAAAAACGATGTAAAAACCATACCATAAAGAAAAACAAATATCGCGATGAGTCCCGTCATAAAAACCATACCTCTTATCTTTATTATAACGTAGTTTTCATAAATATTGTATAAAGGGTGATAGTTCTAAAAAAAGAGGTCTCCGATGGAAACCTCTGATCGATTATTTCAGGTGTTTTAGCTGGTTACATTTCCCGAAGCATCTAAGGTATAACCATTAATGTTGATTGTACCATCTGTTGCAGCAATGGTGATTGGTGAGCCGTCTGTAAATGTGACAGCATCATCAAATGGATTTGCAGAAAGATAGCCTTCAGAAACCAATACTGCAGCGGTTACTGTAGTTTCTGTTTCATCGATGAAGTATAGTCTAGCGGCTTCCATAGCATTATCAAATTCCGCTTCAGCTGCATTAACTCTTTGTCTTTCGATGAGACCACCAATCGTAGGTACTGCAATGGCAGCAATAATTCCTAAAATAACGATGACTGCTAATAATTCTACAAGTGTTACCCCTTTTTTGTTTCTTAACGTTTTGAACATAATTTCTCCTCTTTTCATTATAAATTTTTCATAATTATGTCTTAATCATACCACAAGATTTTTAAGTTGTAATGGTGCAATGTCATTTTTAAGAAATTCTTAATAACTTAAATTTGACTACCAAGCGATAACATCGGCATCATCAATGCCAAAATCATCAATCCAACCAAGCCATAAACGATAATAAGTAAAACCGGTTGAATAGCCCCTCTGATTTGATCCACCCTTAAGTCAGCAACCCCATTATAATAGGTAGCGAGGTTTTCCATCAATTTGGGAATATCACCACTTCTTTCTCCAGTAGCAATCATCTTACCCATGATCGCATCAATATATGGGCTTTCTTCAAACGATTTACTAAAAGGTTTACCATCTTCAATATAAAGTAACGTCTTTGTCATGAGTTCTTTGTAGATCACATTTTTAATCACATTTCTTGTCGTATTCAATGCATGAATGGAATTGATCCCACGACCCATCATTTGAGATAAGGAATTGGCAATCAATATTTGATTATTCATCTGAATTAGTTGACCAAAAATGGGAGCTTTTAGAAGTAGTGCAGTGAAAGCATAATGCACTTTTGGAACATACTTATTAAGTAAGTACACGGTTATCGTGGTGATGAAAATGGTAAGAAAAATCGGTAAGGAATAGTTTTTCGTGAATTCACCAGCATTCAAGAAGAACTTAGTGACTCCTGGAAGTTCTGCACCTTCAAATGATGCATAGAGTTCTGTGATGTTTGGAAAAACAAAGATGAGCATTCCTGCAGAAATGATTAAGGCTAGTAATAAATAAACTACAGGCATGCGTACCGCAGACTTGATCTTTGAAATGATTTTCATCTGGTTTTCGTAATAGACCGACATACGAAGTATTGTGTCTGGTAAATCGCCTGAGACTTCACCAATTTCTATCATTTGACATAAAAGATTAGGGAACTCTTTAGGACGCTGATTAAGTGCTCTAGAAAATGAATAACCATTATAGAGCTGTTGATACAATTCAAAATATAATTTTCTTAATAATCGATTTTCTTGCTGCAAACTGAGCAACTCTAACGCTGGAAGTAGTTTTACACCTGCTTTAAGAAGCGATCCTAATTGCTTTAGGAAGAAAACTAATTGTTTAGGCTTAAGCATACTTCCAAAACTGATTTGATCAAGCTTTGATATTAAACTACTGTATTCTGTCAATCGAATCACTTCATAATTCTTAGTTTGCAAAAACTTCAAACACACATTGCGATTTAAGGCTTCAACGGTGCCACGAACAATCTTTTTATCTGCATTGTATGCGACATAGCGATAATTTCTTAACTCCATCTCATCCCCCCTATTCGCTAGCTACTTTCATGACTTCTTCAAGGGTTGTGATGCCTTGTCTTACCTTTAAAAGTCCTGCCTGAAATAGGGTTAACATCCCTTGACGTCGCGCTTCTTTCTCTAATAAGTCAATCGTTGCACGCTCTGCAATAAGTTTTTGTAAGTTGGATTTGATCGGAAGAACTTCAAAGACTCCCACACGCCCTGCATAGCCTTTGTAGTTGCATGACGGACACCCCTTCGCTCTTTTGACTTTCTCGAGGTCGAGGGCATAACGCTTGAATATAGCTACTTCTGCAGGATTAGGATCATCATCATAACTGCATTGTGTACAGAGTCGTCGAACGAGTCTTTGTGAAACAACACCTGTTAGCGATGACGCTAACAAGAATGGTTCTACATCCATATCCAATAGACGAACAATGGTTTTCACTGCATCATTGGTATGAATGGTTGATAAAACGAGATGGCCAGTCAGCGAGGCTCTAATGGATATTTCTGCAGTTTCAACATCACGAATCTCACCAATCATGATAATGTTGGGATCTTGTCTTAAGATAGACCTTAACGCATTAGCAAATGTTAAATTGACATCCGGATGCACTTGTACTTGATTGATGCCCGTGACTTTAATTTCAACGGGGTCTTCAACGGTGACAATATTCACATCTTGTCTATTAAGTTCATGCAAACACGCATAGAGTGTCGTGGTTTTCCCTGAACCTGTAGGACCACTGACTAAGACGATTCCATTGGGTTGTGCAATCATATCTCTGATCACACGTTCATCCTTCTCGTCAAGCCCTAAAGACTTAATTCTAGACATTTGACCGGATAGATCAAGAATACGCATCACCACTTTTTCTCCACGAACGGTGGGCAACGTTGAGATACGAAGATCAATGGATTTTTGTTGAATAAATGTCTGGATACGACCATCCTGTGGAATGCGTGTTTCAGTAATGTCCATATTGGCCATGACTTTGATACGTGAAATCATTTGATTGAGAATCTTAATCGGGAATTCTCTGACGACTTCTAAAATGCCATCGACTCGATATCTGACAAGAATTTTGTCATCCATGGGATCGATATGAATGTCAGAAGCTCTTTGGAAAACCGCGGATGCTAATATTTGGTTCACCAACTTAACCATCGGTGTATCGTCATACTCATCTTCAAGATCTTCTTCTTGTTCGGTGATGATACTTTGCTTAACCCCTAATGCTTCAAGTGTTCTAGTAAAGCCGTAATATTTCTCAATTTGTGTAATGATATCATTTTTGGGTGACGAAAAAGGCTTTGGACGGTAACCTGTTAACGCACGAAGTTCTTCAAATGCCTCGAAGTCAAGTGGGTCTGAGGTTGCATAAAAGATCTTATTCCCTTCGATGCGTAATGGAATCAAAACATGTCTGCGACAAAACGCTTCATCTACCATTCCAAGTGCCTTTTCATCGATAGTATAATTGGCAAGTGCAACACGTTTAACACCTGTTGAATCTTCAAGGGCATGCAAAATTTGGCCTTCAGATAAAAGACCTAATCGTACAAATGTTTCGCCAAGACGTTCATTCTTCTCTTGTTTTTTTAGTGCTTCAGAAAGGACTTCTTTCGTGATGACACCTTGTTCTAATAAGAGGTCTCCAATACGCTTGAGTGCCATAGTTAACCTCCCTTTTCCACAATGTGTTGATGGATGATTTCATCGATGGGTAAATAGTGTTCATAGAAAATTTGAATCGTTGATGGATTACTTTGATAGGGAGTGATCGTTCGGGATGTCTCATAAATTGCACCATTGACTCCCGCTTGAATAATGACTTGATAAATGTACTCTGTATCTGTTTCGGTGATGATCACCCCTTGAGTGAACTGATCAATCGATTCGTCGTCATAAATAAGTGTTTGATAATCGATGACTTCTTTTAGCACTGATGAACTTTCATACTGAGTGATAAAAGGATATCCAATAAGTTCAAATTTCAATGATGTGGATGACTCTTGGGATATTAAAATATGATAATCCATGAGTAGTCCATTATAGAAAGATAAATCTATTTCATTTACTTTTAATATTCTTACATTTTTTCCCTGTTCAGCCCATGTGGGTAAATATTGATAGATCTCAAAATCAAACGATGAAAGATGTGAGTTTGTCGTAACATCCAATATACCAGAGGCAATAATAGATAGTTGTTCATTGGAAAGTGTCGTCGATGCCATCGCTTCAAGGAGTGAAAAACGAGACTGACCCTGAATCAAAATCTCAGATACCTCTGTCATAATCGCAGTAACATCTGATGCACTAATTTGGGTCAATGTTGATATATTGAGTACGGTTTCTTGCAGAGATAGATCCAAATAATCCGTCAAATCATATAATTTTAATCGTGAAAGTGATGAGACATCACGCATCACATCTTCAAAGAATGTCGATTGATCAAATTGATCGATCACCGTCGAGCCGACAACCGATGTCAAATCATTGATCCATAACTCTTTTATGGGTTCAAGAATCATAAAAACCGCATCATTATTTTGATTGGGGATAATACGACTGATTGTATTCTCCAGATCAAAGTTAAACATTTCAAGATTGATAGGTATTTGGTAGCCTTGATAGTTCAGTGTGAACTGGGCTTGATCTTGCCAAGATTGGACACCCTGCGAGATCAATGATTCTCTTTCGTCATCGCTTCGATTACCAAGATAGATAAATCCGATGCTTGTTTCATCAGCCTCTGAACTGATCTCTAAGGTGATCAACATCACGGTAGAAAAAATGACGACAAGACCAAAAAGAATAACACTGATAATCCAGTAGATATTCTTTTTGAATGGTTCAATGTTAATCTTCATCAAAACCTCCTATATTAACCTATCTTCGGATTTGTATAAACAAAACTTCCATCAGACCCACCCTGTAAGGATAAGGGGAGTGCATAATCGAAAAACTTATCATAGATCGTCATCAAGTTATATGACTCAATCGTAAGCCCATCAAGATCAATATCATTCGCAATGATCCCTCCAATGATGGAACCATCTTGTGCAGAGAAATCATCACAAATAAAATAACCATAGCCACTTAGATCATAATCTGCAGTGATGTCCTTTTCAGAAAACATGAAGGATGGTCGTTCAAAACTTCCAAGTATGAGTTTGTTATCGATGTTAATGTTTTCGTCTGCATAAAGAGTGCCTTCAAAAGTCGTGGTCGTGTTCTTTTTATATCTAAAGGTTGCGCCTCCTGAGACAACCACATTTCCATAAAGTTTAGCCCCTTCACGGACAGTGATACTTCCTTTAATAAAGAGAATATATCCCTCTTCGATAATCAATGTTTTCCCTGCGTTCAACGTGAAATTACCCGTAAACACATAATGATCATCAATCGTCCCCCCATTTCTAAACGCATTGCTGCTTGAAATGGTTGTAAAACTATCACTATTCCATACATCAACCACTAAATCTGAAATGGTCTTATTATTATCCGTATTATCGATGGGATCGATATTGTGTGCTTCTGTATATATTTCAATAAGGCTTGATGCGGTATCTAAAGCGACTTCGTCTGCTTGCTCAGGATCGACAACAGGGATAAAATTTTCCAAATTATCTTGTTCTTCCTCAGGGAGTGTGACTTCTCCTGTGGTACTCAGATAACTATTGATAACCTGTGTATCGGTATAGGCTTGAGTCACGCTATAAAGCGTATAGCTTGCTGAAGGTGTTATGGTCACACCAAGATATGTTTCAATCGCCGTGATATTGCTTGGATTTTTTAGATAATCAGGGTCAGCACTAAGCTCACGCATGATGATTTGCATCGAGGCATCGACTCGATAAATGGCATTATTGTATTCTTCTGTTTTATCTATATTCTTTTCAACTAATTGTGCTTGCTCTATAGCGGTTACCATCAAGGTTGCAGCAGCACCTAAAAGAAGTGTCGTAATGGCGATCACTGTGGGTAAGGCAGATCCTTTTTTGTTTTTAAATATGTTCATTCCATTCACTCTCCTTTGGAAAGTTACCTAATATCTATGGAAAATGTATAAGAAGCCGTATATGAGTAGATATCATTGCTTTCTAAATCTATAGCGATTTGCATGCTTACTTCAATCGTGACTTGGGCTCCATTAACAAATGATGCTTCATTGATGATTTCATTTCCTGAGGCATCCAAAACTTTGATGGTCGTTGTTCCTAAAATTACGAAATCTGTAGGTCCTGCTTCCGATAGGACATCATTATTATTGATTTCAAATACACCATTCACCAGTTCAATCGTCAATAACAAAGGCGGAATATAATCTGTGGTGACAATGCTTTCACCAACAATCTCATCAATGAAGTGCTTTTCAAGAATGATACATTCTGTTACTCCTACACAAAATGATACATCTGTAGGTTCAAATTGTCTCATGGTACTTTCAAGGATTTCAACGGTGACCATTCCTTGTGTGTTAGCCCGTGCATTATTGATGGCTTTTTCAGAAGCATTGAGTAGCAGTCCTACAATTTGGACAACCAATGCTGTTGCAATCCCCATGATGACGATCGCTGCGAGTAGTTCTACAAGTGTAATTCCTTTTTTATGCATAGGTATCATAAATCATACCTTCGATAATGACATCACGTGTATTATAATAAACGATCACAATTTGATAATGGATGATCTTAAACTCGACAGAATCATTTATCTGAGGAAAAACAATGGTAACCTCTTGATCATAGAGTGTGCCATTGACTTCATTATTGAAGATAACACTACAATTAAACAGAGTCTCATTACATGAATTCATGTCAAAGCTAACTTCTTGCTCAGGGGTTAGATCAAGCCATGCTTTCACAAGATCATAATCAGCATTGGATGAAATATTCGTTCGAATTCTTGTTCCAACCTCAACCGCTTCAAATCTCTTTTCTGTGGCGATGGTTTGATTGCGCATATTAATGGTAATCGTGACTGCAGCGATTAAAACAAGTGAAATGATGACAACCGATGCAATAGCTTCCATGGTTGAAAATCCGCGCTTATTGAGTTTTATCAAAGCAATCACACCCCTTTAGACTTATTATATAATAAAAAAATGGGTTTGTTATCTTACGAATAACTTAAGCGACATCCTGATTATGTAAATCTTATGTCATGAAAACGTATCCTTAAAGGTCTTTTCTTGCATTTTTATGAATGTGTGGGATAATGGATTATGAGGTGTTAACATGACATATCTAATCGCCTGTGACCTCGATGGAACCACACTCAACCATCAGGGAGAGATTACAGAAAAAACAAAAAAAGTATTACAATTATTGAAAGCACAAGGCCATCTGATCGTGCTTGCGACAGGTCGACCCTATAGTGGAGCGATAGCAAAGTATCACGAATTAAATCTGGATACCCCCCTTGTCACCGATAATGGTGGATCGATTGAAAATCCAAAGGATCCCTCTTTCGCTAAGCAACGTACATATATCCCTGTCAAGATGATGCATGATATTTTTAGGTTTAGTAAACCTTTTATAGTGACGACATTTTTTTCCATAGATGATGTGGTCTATGCCTATAAGTATGATAAAAAACTTGAAGCATTTTTCAGTGGCCTAACAAGTTCAAAAGTGATCGAAGCGGAACATACAGAATTCGACGTTGAACCTACCGGTCTTGTGTATTTAATTGAAGCAGATAAACAAGAGGTTTTTGAAGGGTTTATCCATGATCAGTTTGGTCACACCTTATCCACGCGTCTTTGGGGTGTCGATAACGGAGCTGCGGTTTATGAAGTGTATTTAAAGCATATTTCTAAATCATCTGCGATAAAGTATTTGCTTGATTACTACGATATGAAAAATGAACAGTGGATTGCCTTAGGGGATGGGATCAATGATGTTGAAATGATCAGAGATGCTGGACTTGGGGTTGCAATGCAAAATGCGGTTCCTGAGCTCAAAGCTGTTGCGAAAAGAATCACTGAAAAAACACATGATGAAGATGCTGTGGCTCACTTCTTAAATGATTTCTTTCAATTAAACGCCTTCTAGAGAAGGCTTTTTTTATGCAACAAAAAACCCCATGGTCGGGGTTGATGTTAAGGTGGCGATGCACGATTTTTTCTTAAAATGAGGTTACATAATGATATATAGATTGTATATTTTTTTGTGATAGTTTATCATACTTTGCATTTTTTAAGAAATCATTGGTGTTCCCGTGGTTAATTTTTAGATCAGTATATATCCGATAGTTGCTTATTTGCTTTTCTTCTTGGATATGTCGTATTTTTTGATGATAAGCTCTTTTTACCATATCGTATTTATTCACATAAAGATTTGTGTACGATTTATATAGTTTATTCAATTCATCAAATTCATCGAAATTATTAACTACTTTGTCTACATTATCGTAAGTCAAGTTATGATACTTATCATTAAGTTTTGTATACATGTTGTACAGTGTTGGTAATTTCTCTTTATTGCTAAGTAAAGTTTTGGTGACTTCCTTATTAAAGAACACATAAAAAGAAAATACAGTAAGCAGTCGTACGTTGCCTTGTGAATATTTTTCATTCTTAAATAAACTTAAAGAATTTTCGCGATTCATATCTTTAGCATAATTTGATAAAAATCGTTTAAATGTTGTCTGTTTCATAATCTCACTCCTTAAAAATCGTCTTATATAAATGCAGCATCTCAAAATATCTTCTTTCAGTTATTGCCGATTTTTTTGCCTCATCGATTACTTTATCCAGTAATAATGGATCGTAGTTTTTACTCTCCTTGATTCTTTTTATATCTTCGATGTCCTTTTCTCTATATGCGT
>CAYLLL010000022.1:0-8960 GCA_964384655.1 uncultured Mariniplasma sp.
CCCTATAAAAATAATGATGCGGATAACTTAAACAACGCGATGATCGATGAGGTCTGCAAAACGTATCAGATTGATATCAATGCACCCATCATGGACTTACCGCAAGAAAAATTGAACATCATTTTATATGGGTCACCAGATCAAATTCATTTTAAAATGCGTTCATCTTCAGGACGGGTCCATGAAAAAGTGGATTATTTTGAAGGTGTGATTACTAATTTGACACGACGTTATCGTGAAACCACATCCGAATGGATTCGCACATGGATTGAGGGATTCATGACGGAAGCGATTTGTCCGACATGTCATGGAGCAAGACTTAATGAACAAGCTCTATCTGTCAAAATTGGCAAGAAAAACATGGATCAACTCACCCGATTATCCATCGATGATACCATCAAGTTTTTAAGTCAACTTGACCTCAATACAGAACAAAAACAAATTGCTAGACTCGCACTTCAAGAAATCATCAACCGTTTAACATTCCTTCAAGACGTAGGATTGGGTTATTTAACGCTTGCACGCTCTGCAGGGACACTTTCTGGGGGTGAAGCTCAACGGATTAGACTTGCCACACAAATCGGTTCAAAACTTACTGGTGTGCTTTATGTGCTGGATGAACCCTCGATTGGTCTTCATCAACGTGATAACCATAAACTCATTGAAACACTAAAGAAAATGAGAGATTTAGGGAACACACTTGTCGTGGTTGAGCATGATCATGAGACGATGCTTGAAAGTGATTATTTAATCGATATCGGACCACGAGCGGGGAAACATGGTGGACAGGTGGTAGCCGCAGGAACCCCACAAGAAGTGATGGATAATCCAAACAGTATCACTGGACGATATTTAAAAGGATTAGAAAAGGTCGATACGCCTAAAACACGACGCCCTGGTATCGGAAAAGATATCATGATTTTAGGCGCTAGAGCAAACAACTTAAAAGATATCTCTGTGGGTTTTCCATTGGGAAAACTTACGGTAGTGACGGGTGTTTCTGGTTCTGGAAAATCGACATTAGTCAATGAAATCTTGATGAAGGGCCTTCAACATAAGTACTATAAGACCAAAGATTTACCAGGTCTTCATTCAGCGATTAATGATTATAATATGATCGATCGAGTGATCGATATTTCACAAGCACCTATTGGACGTACACCACGAAGCAATCCGGCGACATATACGGGTGTCTTTGATGATATTAGAGATCTTTATGCACAGACCAATGAAGCGAAAGCACGTGGTTATGAAAAGGGAAGATTCTCATTTAATGTCAGAGGTGGACGATGTGAAGCCTGTGGTGGTGATGGAGTCAAGAAAATCTCGATGCATTTTCTTCCTGACGTCTATGTCCCCTGTGAAGTCTGTGGTGGATCACGGTATAACCATGAAACATTGCAGATTAAATATAAGGGTAAGAACATCGCGGATGTCTTAGAAATGACGGTCGAAGAATCGATGTACTTCTTTGAAAACCACCCCAAGATTTATCATAAACTGAGAACCTTATTCGATGTAGGTCTTGACTATATCACTCTAGGACAATCAGCTACAACGTTATCAGGTGGAGAAGCACAACGCGTTAAACTCGCCTCTGAACTTTATCGAAAGATCACCTCATCATCGATTTATATCTTAGATGAACCCACAACGGGACTTCATACCGATGATGTGAAACGACTGTTAAAAGTGCTTCACCGCATTGTCGATGAAGGAGCTACCATGGTCATCATCGAACATAATCTAGATGTGATTAAGAATGCGGATTATATCATCGATTTAGGACCCGAAGGTGGCGATGGTGGTGGCGAAGTCATCGCGTTGGGTACACCTGAAGAGATTGCAGCAGTTGAACATTCGTATACGGGTCAATATCTAAAGAAAACTTTAGAAATATAAAAAAGTAAACAAATGTGATACAATATCACATGTTGGGAGTCGAAATGAACGAACAAAAACCCGATAAGGATCCCAAGAAACTTACTGAAGAAGAGCTTCTTGAGATGCTTGAACAACTCAAAAAACAAAAAAAATCCACGACACGGCACTTAAGTGTTGCGCTTGGTTTTCTTTTGCATAAAAACTACGTCATCCATATCATTTTATCCTTATCGGTAAACTTGCTTATGTTTGCGGTTGTCTTAGGGTTGGGTATAGGCATTCATTGGCCACTCGTCGATATGACATTGATAGGTTTCATCTTTGCTGTTCTGCTTTTGACCTTCATGGAGAATTTTGTTAAAATATTGATGTTTAAGTATCTATTCAAAGCCATGCTTTACAGCTTAGGTTTACTCTCTGTGATGACACAAATCGTCATTTTATATCTTGTTGATTTAACGCTGGTTGAAGGATTTCACTTTATTTCAATCGAGCGTCTAATCATCTTTGCATTTAGCTTCTCACTGTTAAGACTAGTTATATCCATATATTTAAGACGCTTTTTGTACAATGAAAAGATTGTCTTCTTAGGAGGAAAACGATGAAACTAAAGATTAAACACGTGGCAAGGGATCTCAATCTACACGTTTTGAACAACAAAAAGTGCATGGATAATCTGATTAAATCAGAGATGCTATCTCGTCCCGGTGTTGAACTGGCAGGATTCCTAGACTTTTTTGATGCCGAACGACTCATTTTAGTGGGATCGAAAGAGGCACACTTTTTAAATCTTCTTCCCTATGACATTCGTAAACAGCGTGTCGAAGACATTTTTGAAAAGAATCCTCCAGGGATCATCTTTTCTGTCAATGTCGACATTGATGATTACTTTATTGAACTAGGAAATCAGTATAATGTGGCCATCATGAAAAGTGAATCAAGAACAACACCTCTATCGGGTGCATTATATCAATACCTTCATAGCAAACTTGCCCCAAGAACATCGATGCACGGTGTCCTTCTTGATATTCATGGTTTAGGGACGCTCATTACGGGTAAATCAGGAATTGGTAAGAGTGAAACGGCACTGGAACTTGTCAAGCGAGGGCATATTTTAATCAGTGATGATCGTGTCGATATATTTGAAGCAGCGCCAGGTGTGTTGATCGGAAGTGCCCCTAAAGTCTTAGAACGATACATTGAAGTTCGTGGAATTGGGATTGTCGATGTTGTCCAAATGTTTGGTGCTGGAGCATATCGTGAAAATAAGAAAATACGTTTAGTGGTTGAACTTGAGCATTGGAAAAAAGCGAAACAATATGATCGCTTGGGAATCGATACAGAATATATCAAAATTTTCAATACCGAAATTGCAAAAATCACGATTCCCATTCTTCCAGGAAGAAATGTGGCAACCCTGGTTGAATCCGCAGCCATGAATCAAAAATTAAAGTATTTAGGCTATAATGCAGCCTATGAATTAACCCAAGCAGTAGCCCTTCGTGCGGCAGGAAAGAGAAAGGATGACGACGATGACGAAGATTATTGAGTTCTTTAAGAAAAGTAGTGATAAGAGAAACTACACGATTTTACCCATTGTTTTTTTAATAGTTTTAGCGTTAGCGATTCTCCCACAAAGTGGAACACCGTATAACAATATCGCTGTCGATTTAGGATTTGCACAAATTGCGTGGTATGCAGTTTTCATTTTAACGGGTCTTTCCTTAGGTGCATTTTTAGCCTACGAAGAGTTTAAGCGTGTGGGATGGAACCCAGAGATGCTCTTTGATGCTCTTATTTGGGCAGTCCCTCTATCCATTATTGGATCAAGACTCTACTATGTTGTTTTTGACCCAAGCCCAAACTACACTTCAATTGGAGATGTGTTTAACATCCAAAACGGTGGTCTCTCGATTCATGGTGCAGTCATCACAGCGTTTGTGTTCGTCATCATTTGGACCAAGAAAAAGAAACTTAACTTTTGGTTGCTGGCGGATATTTTAGCGATCGGGTTTTTAGTGGGTCAAATTATTGGACGATGGGGGAATTTCATGAACCGTGAAGCCTATGGTCCAGCGATTGAATCCGAATTCATTCTCAATATCTTACCCACCTTTATTAAGGATCAAATGTATATCAATGGTGTCTACCACCACCCAACGTTCCTCTATGAGGGATTGTGGAATTTAGCAGGGCTCATCTTCTTACTGATTGCAAGAAGAAAGCGTTGGTTTAAAGTAGGGGATACCATCGGTTTATATCTCATATGGTATGGTTTGGGTCGCGGTGCCATTATCGAACCCCTTAGAACAGGTGGCGATCCTAATGATGCATTACGCATGTTTGGTTTACCCACCAACATCATTTTATCTTTAGGTCTCTTCATGCTCGGAGGTATTGTCATGATTTACGTCAAGAGCAAAGTGATTAAAGATCAAAAGTATTATGTCGACATGTTGGTAACTCAACATGATTAAGACGGTTTTATTTGATCTTGATGGGACGCTCATTCAAACGACAAAAATCATTATTGATACGTTTAAAATCACGTTTGCGAAATACTTTCCGCATCTCGAATTAACAGAAGAGGAATATACAAACTTTCTTGGACATACACTCTTTATGACCTTTGGTTACTACACGGATTCGCCTGAAAAGGTTGATGAAATGGTTAAATTTTACCGTGAAGTCTCCGATGAAATGATTGAAAAAGGGCTTCAAAGTTATCCAGGAGCGAGAGAAACCATCGAGTATTTAAAGAAGAAAAAAGTCAACGTAGGTGTCGTGACATCCAAGATGCGCCACGTGGCTCAGCACCATCTATCCTTAGTGGGTTTAGATGATCTCATTGAGGGGATCATTGGATACGAAGATGTGAAAGAACATAAACCAGCACCTGAGCCCATTGAAAAGGCACTTGCCTTGTTTGGTGCCAAAAAAGAACAAACCATTTACGTGGGTGACCACGAAAATGATATTGTAGCTGCAAAGAAAGCAGGTATTTTAACCTGTGCAGTGACATACAGTGAACGATTAGGACAGATGTTAAGTTATCAACCTGATTTTGTCATTGATGAACTTGTGAATGTGAAAGATTTAATATAGGAGATGAAATGATGCTTTACGATGTACTCATTATTGGAACAGGTCCTGCGGGGATCACGGCAGGCATTTATGCCAAAAGAGCGAATTTAAAAGTCGCGATGTTTGAAAAGGATACACCAGGTGGTCAGTTATCCAAATACAATGAAATTGAAAACTATACAGGCGCTAAAAAAGTTGCAGGTTATGAACTCGCAACGATGATGATCGATCACGCCTATGAACTCGATATCGAAGTGATTTATGATGAAGTCACCAAGGTCGAACTTGAAGGAAACATTAAAAAAGTGATTACTCCCAATGGAACGTATGAAACCAAAGCGGTTATTATCGCGAGTGGTAATGTACCCCGTCGCTTAGGTGTTGAAAACGAAGATAAGCTCGCCATGAATGGGATTAGTTGGTGTGCAATCTGTGATGGACCCCTCTATAAAGATCGCAAGTTAGTCGTCATCGGTGGAGGAAACTCAGCGGTTGAAGAAGCGGCTTATCTTGCCACATTGGCAACCCATGTGACCATTGTTCAGAACCTAGACTTCTTGACAGCAGATCCAAAAGCTCAAGACATCTTAAAGAAGATGACTAATGTGGATTATCGTTTTGGATCAGTGGTTGATAAGTTTGAAATGGATGATAAGGGTTTAACAGGTGTCACGATTAAGAATACCAAAGGTGAAAAGGAAACCATTTCTGCTGAAGGTGTTTTTGAATATGTCGGACTGATTCCAGTCACCACATTCGTCAAAGATTTGGGAATCACCAATCAATGGGGATATGTCATCGCTAATGAAAAGATGGAAACCGCTGTTCCTGGTATATATGCAGCAGGGGATGTCATCGTTAAGCAAATTAGACAGGTTATCACCGCTGCTGCAGATGGAGCGATTGCAGCCCAAAATGCATTAAAATATATCGAATCCTGGGAGTAAACGATGAGCTTCGCAAAAACTGTTAAAGAGGAATTGGTCACCATTCCGGTTGGGGTAGAAGAACAACTTGCAGAGTTTTCTGCGTTTCTCAATCTCAATACCGAATTCCATATTGAAGAGCGACAGAAAATGCTCGACTTCAAGATCAATAATCCGACCGTTGCTAAACGGTTTTTGCAATTAGTTCGGACACTCTATCAAGCTGAAACGAGTTTGATTACACAGAAAAACAATAAACTCAAACAAAGAAATACCATCATTATTCGTATTCAATCGAAAGTTGAAGATATCATCAACGAGCATGGTTTGTTTGAAAATCCTGTCGAAAATGAAGAACTTATGACAGAAACACCAGAAACAAAGAAAGCTTATTTAAGGGCAGCTTTTCTTTCGGGAGGATCTGTGAATCATCCAAAAACTGCAGAATACCATCTTGAAATCTTTTCACAAGATCCCGATCAAGTGGTATTTATCCAAAAACTGATGAATAGTTTTGATCTTAATGCCAAGATTACTAACAGAAGACATGGTTATATTGTTTATCTAAAGGATGCAGAAGGCATTAGTGATTTTTTACAACTTACAGGAGCGATGAATTCAGTCTTTCAATTTGAAGACATTCGCATTAAACGTGATTTTAATAACTCTATCAATCGAGTGATGAATATGGAAATTGCTAATGAAAAAAAGGCAGTTGAAGCAGCGTATCGACAGATACATGATATTGAGATCGTTGAAAAATACATTCCATTTGATCAAATAGATCAACGGAGTAGACAGGTGATTGAACTTAGAAAAGCACACCCTGATGCGAGTTTAATGGAACTTGTGGATCTCTATTTGGAAACATATCACGAACCGATTAGTAAATCAGGATTGAATCATCGTTTGGTGAAAATCAAACAGATGGCCAGTGATATTAGGGAGGGTTTGAAATGATCAAAGGGATTGGGATCGATTTAGTAGAACTCAAACGAATCACTCTTTGGACCGAAGAAAGATTCATTAACCGTGTGTTATCCGAAGATGAAAAGAAAGTCTATGCTACAATCTCTAATGAATCGCGAAAACTCACCTATATTGGAGGAAGATTTGCGGCTAAGGAAGCCTTATTCAAAGCATTTTCTTCAGGGGATAAAACAGCCAATTATAAAGATTTTTCGATCTTAAATGATGAAAATGGAAAACCTTATGTTGTTTCGATTCATCAATCCAAAGAAATGATCATTCATCTATCCATCACCCATACCCATGAATATGCGATGGCCTATGTAGTGATTGAGACACTTTAACATAATGTCTCACAAAGTTGTATTTTAACAGATATTTCGGTATAATTCTTAAGTGATAGGATGTGACATTATGGCAAGAGTCCAACAAGTAAACCAAGCCAAGAAAAAGAATCAACCCTCAGTACAAAAATCAGGTGCTGATAAACAAAATAAAGAATTAGCAAAAACAAATCCAAAGCGTGAACCATCAAAGAATGAAATTCTCTTCTTTCGCATTGGGATGTCAGTCATCGCACTGACACTTATTACGGTGGCGATTATTTTCACGATTGAGTATTTCATGAATGATGAAGAAGTTCCCGGTGTTTATGATGACTATATTTCGATCACATCATCTGATCTAAAATATTTAACCTATGACGATGGATCAGGAGTCTATGGAGATTTCAGTTATTTCCAAGGGAAAGACGATTATCAAGATCTTCTTCAACTCATCAATGACAATACAGAAATTTATGTCTATTTCTACCGAGGTACCGATATTGATGAAGATATTAAAGAGTTAATTTTAAGTAAGGATTTGTCAGATAAAGCGTTCTTCATCATCGACCTAGATGTCGCTCAAGATGCTTTATCAGGAACGGACTTTGCTCACCTTGATCTTGATCTCACTCGTGATAACTTGTTCTTGACCTTTGATGTGGAAGCCCAGACATTTAGTCTTGAAGTCCGAGTGGTCGATATTTTAAGAGAGATTGGAAAATTATAAGAAAACAAAAAGGGCCCAGCCCTTTTGTGCTATATAGAGGTCAATAATGAACGAACAAATTCTAAAAGATATTCAAAAAACATTAGGCATTCCCATGAAAGGTATTACCACCGTTTTAGAGTTACTTGAAGAAGGCAATACCATTCCTTTTATCGCGCGCTATCGTAAAGAAGCTACCGGTGGACTTGATGAAGAACAGATCAATGAAATTTATAAGACATGGGATTATCAGAACAATCTTCTCAAGCGTAAAGAAGATGTCATTCGATTGATTGAAGAAAAAGGCATGTTGACGGAAGATTTAAAGTTAGAGATTTTAGCTGCCCAAAAACTGGTTGAAGTTGAAGATCTCTACCGCCCCTTTAAAGAAAAGAAAAAGACCAAGGCGACAGAAGCGATTGCCAAAGGTCTGGAACCTTTAGCAAGCTGGTTATTATTGATGACCAACGATGATGTTTTAAAGGAAGCGAAGAAGTATGTCAAAGATGATGTGAAAACGCCTGAAGAAGCCATTGAAGGTGCGAAATATATCATTGCAGAAATGGTCTCTGATGATGCAAATTACCGAAAATCCTTACGCCAAGAAATGGTGTCTCACGGACAAGTAATGACGAGTCTAAAGAAAAATGCTTTAGATGAAAAGAAAGTCTATGAGATGTATTATGAGTATCAAGAGCCCGTCAGTAAGATTCGCCCTCATCGAGTACTCGCGATTAATCGTGCAGAAAATGAAAAAGTGATCACGGTGAAAATCGACACTGACAAAGAGCGTATGACATCTTATCTTGAACGTAAGATCGTTAAACGAGAAAATTCACCTGCTTCACCTTATATCAAAGAAGCCATTGATGATGCGTTAAAACGCTTAATCTATCCATCCCTTGAACGTGAAGTTCGTGCAGAACTCACGGATAAGGCAGAAGAACAAGCCATTGAAATCTTTAGTGTGAATCTGCAAAAGTTATTGTTGCAGCCACCCATGAAAGATAACCGCGCTTTTCGCCGGCAGTCCGGAAACCACCTGGCCCGAGGTCACCAGCGGCC
>CAYLLL010000023.1:0-8760 GCA_964384655.1 uncultured Mariniplasma sp.
ATCCCCCCATTGACCGTAGTCCTGTGTTCCAAACGCATAATAAATGCCTTCATGACGAATCACTGATGGATCTGCGAACACAGGTTCATAGACTGGATTTAGATAGGTGAGTGGTTCAAGATCAGGTGTAGATTCTTCAGGTTGACATCCTGAAAATAGAACTAGGAACAATAGGGATATTACTAGCGTGTAAAGTTTTTTCATAATACCTCCAAAATTAATCTTGTGGTGGATTTAAGGTAATGTCGTTAACTCTAAAATATTCTACGGTAACAACATGTGCAAGACCTTCGGCGACACTATCACCAAACATGATGACAAATTTAGCATCGATAGTCTTTGTATCTTCAGTAATCGTAAATTGATAGGTAAGTGTCGCATATTCATCTGCGTTTAAAACGAGTTCCGTTTTAGCATCTGTGGCAATACCAGCATATCCTTTTGCACGATCTTCTACCCAAACACGAATCGTACGTGCAATAGAACTCTTAATACGAACTTCAATTTCATACGTATGACCTGCAACAAGCTCGCTACCTGTTGATTGATAAAGTTGGTTATTCCATGGATCACGTCCAAGTTGATTTTCGGTAAAGGTAACCACCATTTCACCATTCTCATTAACAGAACCAGTGATATTATCTAACACCCAAGGTTCAAAAGCAGTATCAAATTCTTCATTGAATGGATCATACTTGTAAACCTGGAATTCATTGACAGTCACAGTGATGTTGTTTTGTTGTAGGCCATCACCATTACCTAATAATAATCCAATTTTAGCATCTGTATAGTCTTGATCTGCTGTAAAATGAATTTCATAAGTTGTCCAGTCTGTGCCTACCACTGCTTGAACGAGAGTAGGAGCAATTTGGGCAAATCCACTGCCTGGATGTACCACTTCAACATCCACTTTACGTTCTTGTGAAGCCTTTAATACGATTCTAACAACATAGCTTTCTCCTGCTTTGAAAACAGAAGTTGCTTGTTGAAGTTGAATGTGCCATGAAGCAGAACTTACATTGGTGACCAAGATAGATACTGTACCATCACCATTGTCAGTAAACGTGGCTGCTCCAGTACCCACAGTTTGAATCACATCTTGAGTCCAACCTGTAAATCCATTATCAAAGTCACCATTGATTGCTTGATATTCAAAATCTTTAGCAAGTGTGAAATTCACTCTTCGAGTTGCAAAAGCAACACTTCCATTGGTCATTTCTACAACGTAGGTTAAGTAATAGCTTGATGCGACCATCACTGAAGATGGAACTTCACCTAATACTTCCACATTGGAAAGATCTGCACCAGTCACTGTAATACCTTGAAGTGGATCGAAGTTTGCAAAATCACCAGAAACGGCATTGACTTCATCTATACCTTCAAATGTAACGGCTGTACTTAAGGTAACTTCTTCGATATTGATCGACTGAATATTAACCACATGGGGAGTATCTCCGACAACATCTTGTTCGAGCTGATTACCTAAGTAAACGACTACTTTGATGTTATCATAATTTTCTGTCGATGTGAAATACATCGTGTATTCTGTATCTGCATCATCCAAAGCAATTGGCATAAAGCCAGGATTTAACATAGCATATCCGTTATTTGGATCTTCATATCCCACGGAAATTGAACGACCTTGTGGTGAAGATGCTGTTACTGTTAATTTATACGTTGTATTGGCTTTGAAGACAACATTCATTTGATAAAGTTGTAGTGCCCACCATGATGTACCTGCGTTTTCGATGGTGATTGCTGCTCCACTTGTTCCAAATGCAACCGTTGCTGCCCCACCGGGTTTATCAAGTGTCCAACCAACAGCACCGAGTTCAAAATTGCCATTAGCTACATTATGACCGACAAGAACAGTAAAGTTCTTTTCTTCTTGTGCTACAACCCCTGTTGAATTCGACACTTCATATGTCACAGTGTAGCCACCTGCTAGATGCGTCGTGAAACCACCATCATCAATGATGGACACATCATCGCTCAGATCACCATCAATAGTGTCTGAAACTTCGATTCCCTCAAGTAAATCAACTGCATCTCCTCGAGTGATCACTTGATCTTCAAGTCCTGTCCAAGTGATGACACCTACTTCAGGCTCATTTTCACAAGCAACAAGAACAAATCCAAAGACCAATAATGCGATTAAAACTATGATTTTTTTCATTGTACTATTCTCCCTTCGAATCTTAACATAGCGTGTGCTATGAGTGTACATTATCGTTAATGTTGAAAATTTAAGGAACACAAATGGCTTGTGTTCTTTGTTTAGTGCTTAGGCGGTTTGACGAACGATTATTCTAGCACCATTCACTAATTTTACTAATGGGGAATCAAACTGATGCATGCGATGCATAAGTGTTTGAATAGCTCTTTGGGTTAATTCTTCTTTGAATGTATCAATGGTTGTCAAAGATACCGGAACCCTTAAATGTTGTTCGATATTATCGTATCCTGCAACAGCAATGTCTTCAGGAACACGAATTCCTTTTTCTTTAAGCACACTGATCACCTCATAGGCCATTGTATCGTTAAAGCAAAAGATTGCAGTGACTTTTTGATCGATTAATTCTTCCACAGGTTTTGTTAAATTTAAGTCGTAATGTTTGAGAAATTTAGCGTGAGACACCGGCATGACTATGCCTTGCTCATCGAGATGGGATCTTAACCCTTCAAGACGCTTCAGCGAGCATAAAATATCTTGGGGAGCGCCGATATATCCAATCTTTCGGTGGCCTTGTTGAGCCAAATGTTTACCTATTTCATACCCACCTTGAAAGTCGTTTGTGTAAACGGAATCGATACCAATATCATCCCCTTCACGTCCTAGGATTACAAGTGGAATACGATTGATGTGAACGGCTTTCACCACATCTGGAGTGGGTTTCAAAAAAGTGATGATTCCATCGATTCGTCTTGAAACCATCTTATTGAAACTTTCAAGATCAAACTGGGCACGATCACCTGACGAAGTAAAAATCATGATATCATAATCTTCTTTTTTCAGCTCATTGTGAATAAGTTCTGTCATGATCATATAATAGGGATTAGAGATATTATCAAACATGATACCTATGGTTTTCGTGAAACCACTACGTAAACTACTCGCGACAACATCGGGTATATATCCCATATCTAGTGCTAATTTTTGAATATATTCACGGGTGCCAACGGAAATATCCGATTTATTTTTAAGAGCACGTGAAACCGTATTGATGGTTAAGCCTGATTTTTCTGCGATATCTTTCAAAAGCACTCGTTTATCTGACACGTTAAAAAACACCTCCTGTAAGCGTTTTACATTAACGTTAATTTAAATATACATGAAAAATTTAAACTTGTCAATAGAAATATGAAAAAATCACCCATTTATTATTAGGTGATCTGTATTTTTCGATGAGCAATCGCCATTGGATAATTCGTAAATTTGTCTTTATCAATCTTCATCCAATCAGGATGAATCCCTTGAATTAACCGTGCATGATACACATCCATCAGCCATGTTTGATGACTGAAAATGTGCTTATACTGTTCTTTATCTTCATTTACATCAATGACAATTCCTTGTTGTTCAAGCTCACGTAAAATTGAATAAAGAGACTCACTTTCGTATTGAGGATATTCATACATTCCTTTAAGTAATTCTTCAGTACGCTTTCTTAAGTAGTACGCATGTTGATCCTCTATAATTAATGTAATGTAATGATACGTTTTTGTCTTAATCTGTCTTGTGATGACTGGCAATTTATCTTGGATTCCTTTTTGATACGCTTGACAATGCTCTTGAAGAGGACACATCTCACACTTGGGTTGTCTTGGACGACAGATGAGTGCCCCTAATTCCATAATGGCTTGTGTATAGATCCAAGGTGTGGCTTTTTCAATCATGTGTTGCTGATAGATATCCATGCGTTTTTTATTCTTTAGAAGCCGCATATCTTGATCATCCCCAAGATAACGTGAAATAACGCGAATAACGTTGCCATCGGTCGCACTGTAAGGTTCGTTATAGGCGATGGACATGATGGCACCTGCGGTATAAGCACCCACACCAGGTAAAGATCTAAGGATGTCATACTCTTTGGGAAAGATTCCTTGATAATCGTTCGTGATGATGTGTGCTGCTTTTTGCATCAAACGAAATCGTCGATAATAACCCAAACCTTCTACGGTCTTATGGAGTTGTTCTTCACTGGCCTTCGCTAAATCTGAGATCGTGGGATATTGATGAATAAATTTGGCAAAATAAGGCAAAACTGTGTCGACTTGTGTTTGCTGCAACATCACTTCAGAAACCCAGATATGATAAGGATTTCGCGTTTCACGAAAGATCAACTTTCGGTGATGTTGAAGATACCAAGTCTCTAACTTCTTTATATCCATATTAAAGTGTCACCACACGAACACCACAATGTTCAATAATATCATCAAAATGGGTCAATGTTGACATGACAATACCGTGACAAACCACGATAATTTTCTCATGATCTTTATGCTTAAGAATGGCTTTTTTAACACGTTCTTTAAGATGCTCATAGGTTTCCCATCGATACCTGCGATTCGAGGTTTCTTGACCTCTTAAAGCCCAATATTCTTCAGATGCTTTTTCGACAGGATAATCAAATTGAAATGCTGTGTCAGGCATCCATTCGTGAACATCATTTTCAACAACGAGTGGAATTTGTGTGAGTCTAGAAATAATTGCAGCTGTTTGTAAAGCTCTGGTATAAGGAG
The DNA here is from genome assembly GCA_964384655.1 of uncultured Mariniplasma sp. Classification (GTDB taxonomy): domain Bacteria; phylum Bacillota_I; class Bacilli_A; order Acholeplasmatales; family Acholeplasmataceae; genus Peloplasma. Next base: position 4,744 of record CAYLLL010000023.1, read on the forward strand.
ATGAAATAATGAGTGTAGCATCCTTTAATATGGGATCTGCAGCTCTTTTTGCTGCTTGCATCACACCATTTTCTGTAAGTTTCCCTAACTCAAATCCCATGCCAGCATAACCACGTGATTGTACTTCATCATAACGAGGTTCTCCATGACGTATAAGTATGATTTCCATAAGATGTTTTACCGTCCTTTCACTCATTCATTATAGCATATTTCATAGGCATATTCATTTCACATATTCACGTCAAATGTTATAATAAACGTGCGTAAAAAAAGGAGGTATAACATGTCTGAACTCACTAAAAGACGATCGATTCGTGTGTATGACTCAAAGGTAAAAATATCTAAAGATGAAATGACCGTCATCCTAGAAGAAGCGACTCGTGCACCCTCTTCGATGAATATGCAACCCTGGCGATTTGTGATCGTGGAAAGTCCTGAAGCAAAAGAAAAATTGAGACCTGTACTTTATGGCAACATGAGTCAGCTCGAGACTTCTTCTGCAATGATTTGTATTTTTACTGATTTAAAAAAATTTGAACTTGCAGAAAAAATCTACAATAAAGCTGTTGAACAAGGTTTAATGCCTGAGGATGTTAGAGAAAAGCAACTGAGAAATATCAGTAATATGATTCATACACTTTCTGAAGATGGGATTGAAAAGAGTGGTTTGATCGATTCAGGTCTTGTCGCGATGCAACTCATGCTTATCGCACGAGAACACGGGTATGACACATGCCCTATCGGAGGATTTCGTCATGACAAGATTGCTGATGCCTTAGGTATCGATAGCAAGCGCTATAAACCTGTCATGATCTTGTCTATAGGAAAAGCTAAAGATGAAGGATATCCATCTGTTCGTCTTGACATCGATGATGTCGCTACATGGTTATAAGAAAAGGAACTTCAAGAGACGCCTTGAAGTTCCTTTTTTATTAAATGTCATATTGAGATAAGATTTGTGCAGGTGTTTTTCTGAGTAAAAGCATGATGGGAATCATTCCACCCACCAAATTCACTAGGTAGACAATGATAATCCCTACTATCACAGATATCGGATTAACCAGGAATAATCTAAACATACCAATCAAGGTGTCGTTCGCTTGAATTAAACCATAAGCTGCAACAAGATAGCCAACTAAAGAAGTCACTGTCGATAAGATAAAGACTTCGACTAAGAATGAAATTCTTAACTCGCTCTTCTTCATACCAAGGGCTCGATAAACAGCAATTTCATAAATGCGAGAGACCATGGATGAATGCATAATAAAGTAGAATCCAATCAGTGCAAATCCGATCACAACTAAAGCGACGATGCTCATGGTCACACGTACTTCAACCATCGCTTGACGGAAGTTTAACGCAATCTGATCCAACTCAATGTATGCAGTGGTATTATCGTCATCAAGCAAATCAACTAATGCATCAGGATCTGTCGTATATACAAAATAGTTGTGGGTGACATCAAATCGAACTTCTTCTAAAATCTGATCAGATCCAATCGCGACTAACTCAGTTCCTATGAAGACACCACTCACGGGATAAGGGAGGTCATCAAATGTTTTTGGCCAGGGACCTGCGATGGCAGCTCCCGAACTTAACGCATTGTAAAGGGCTTGTGAGATAACGACTTGTTCCCCTGTAGGCACTGTCCCGTTCATCAAATTAATGTCCTCGATCGCAAGACTTCCTAACACTTGGATATTTGCGTTATCAATGAGTAAATTGGCTGGATTAAGTAGATTAGCGAGTTGTCGTGTCGTATAGACGACAGATATATCACTATCGATAATTCCGACTAACTTCGCATTCAACGTATTCAGTTTGTACTGTTCAATCATGAGATGCTCGTAAGACCATATCCCAAATTCAGCCCCTTGACCATCGATGAAATCATCTGCCATGGCTTTGGTAATAATAAATTCATTATGGGCGATGGGTTTTCTACCTAAGATCATGCGCTGATCGACATAATCAATGATGTCATGACTGGTCGTGATTCGACCAAAGTATTGATCATCTGATGTCGGATCAACGATAGCAACCATGACCTCATCAAGTGTATTGATATACGATTCGCTCGCATCATCGAGCATCCCCATGACAGTATCATAAGATACTCGATTCAATATGCTATCTTGAACGACCACATAGTCTTTTTCAAATCTGCGAGAAGAATAATCAGGAATGATAGATGCTGCAGCCATCGCAACAACCACAGCGATCACTGCCCCTGACAAGATAAAACTGAATAGCATAAGCTTACCTTTTCTCGATGAATAGATAATTTTTTGTAGGGCGAGCATGAAGATTTGACGTAAAGAAACAATCGTCTTGTAATTGCGATCGACATCTTTATTGGACAACTCTTCTGTTCTAAAGGATGTCTCAAGCATCGCCTGTTTATCTTTTTTGACATAATGCTCATCTTTGATGATGAGATTAGATGATTTATCAATCAATCGCACTTTTTCAATAGGGGAATCAACATCGAGATAAAGTGTTCGATTTTTGACGATTAAACGAATGCTCATCTGTTCGATCAATGTGTCTGAATCTTGATAAAGATCAACTTCTAGATGTTGATCCTCCAATTTCGTTGGATGAACTAAATCTTTAAGGTACACGACATTGTCATCGGATAATGCGTGTTCATGGGTGGGATCATTATCGAGATCATTGATGACTTGACCATCCTTAATCTCGATGATTCGATCACCATAAATACTGGCTAAATCTTTTTCATGCGTCACCAAAACAACCAGTTTTTCTTTACTGATTTCTTTGATAATATTCATGATTTCAAGTGTATTCTTAGAATCAAGATTTCCAGTGGGTTCATCTGCGATGATCACCCGTGGATTTTTCACAAGCGCTCGAGCAATGGCGACTCTCTGTTGTTGTCCACCTGATAATTGTGTAGATTTCTTCTTTCTAAAGGGATACATATTGACCGCATTCAACATATAGTTGACTCGATGTTCAATATCTCCTTCATGGGTAATTCCCATCATCTTTAAGACAAGTGCCACATTGTCATAAACCGAAAGGTGGGGTAACAAGTTATAGTTTTGGAAAATATATCCTATGGACTCGTTACGGATTTTGTCCCAAGTCGCTGAATCATAGCCATCGATGATCGTTTGATCAAATTGAATCGTTCCTGATTGAACGGAATCGAGTCCACCGATGACATTAAGTAAGGTCGTTTTCCCAGATCCTGATGCCCCGAGTAGGACTACAAGACCTTTATCTGGAAAATCAATGGTCATGTCATTTAGTACGTGAATCTCATTCTTCTTGAATCGGAAGAAATATTTATTTAACCCTTTAACTGAAATCATGGTTTATTCCTCCCTTGCTGTCACGATGGACTCGATGACAGATTGCTGGAATACTTTCTTATTGAAACGCAATCCTAACCAAGCACCAAAGAGATAGAATAGTAAAATTAATGTGACATAATCCATAAATTCCATATACTGAATAATATTATAGATAAATCTTACACGATTTCCTAAAATGATAAACGTGGTTAACATCAGCGTGGATGAAATCACCGCAATCGCAATCTGTTCTAAGACAACCAATTTCGCGAGCGTTGATTTGTTCGTCCCAATAGACCTAAATATGGCAAAATCTTTTTTCCTGCTCTTCATGATGTTTTTTGAAACTGCATGAACGATTGAGTAGAATAATAACCCCATGAGGATGAGGAGTACACCTGTGAAAAGACCTGTGATAAATGTCATGGCGCCAGCAGCTGGATTGGGAATATTGGCTGGATAAATCGTACGATAGGTTTCGTAATCAATACTATCTACGGTTTTAATGCCATTGGTTAATCCTTTGACTGAGAGTGAAACAACGACACGATTTTCAATTTTATAAACATATTCGAACTCTAGCAATAAATAATCCACAAGTTCTTGAGCCACCTCAGGTGACATTCTTGCCCAATAATAGGTGTCTGCAGCATAAATATCGACATCTTCGACGGTCAAATTCACTTCGATGCTT
>CAYLLL010000024.1:0-8677 GCA_964384655.1 uncultured Mariniplasma sp.
ATTGGTACGCTTGGAAGAATGGATAAATGAATTTTGATCCCCCATGAATACAGTTCGCGGACCGGGATGATCCATCCTTATTCAATCCGATTTTCCCATAGATGACTAAGATTTTATCTGATGGGCATTTTTTAATGCGAGAAACAATAAAGACTAAGAATGAAAAAACGGCGACAAGAACCGCAGTAATAATTCCCCCGACAGCGGCTCCACTTGCATAAATAGTAAACATAGCTTTCTCCTTTATTTTGTTTTAACAATAATTGTTGTTGGGTCTTCAAGTCCGCTGACAATAACCGATGTTTTCGGTAAAATGTCTGCCTCTTCTTCAGTCACCGCATCAATTTCAATAAGACGGTCCTGAATATTGACGGTTACTTTCCCTTTTCCCACTTTATTCTTGGGAACTCTCATATAAACCGTTCCATGTAAACCTATCGCATTTTTATAGTCGAGATTCCCTTCGGATTCTAAACGAAGCGTCGCTCTAAATGCTAAAGCCTGTAAATATGCTGCGATGATGCCGACGAAAACCCCAATCAAAATCGCAAGCCAAGGCATCAGTGATTCGACCAAAAGATATGCTGTCCATCCACCGATAGAAACAAGAACAAGAATCCCGCGTAATGTCAAAATTCTCAGTCCTGCAATGCCGGTAATGGGATCATCATTGATTGAATCGCCTGTTAAATCTGGGACATCTCCTCCATCAAATTCATCGGTTTCAAAGCCTAAAAGCATCATGATCAGAAAGATAATCATGATCGCAGTCGCACTTGAAGCAAGCACAAAAAGAATCTGTTGGAGTAGTGTCATTGATTCCCACCACATAGTTTATTACCCCCTTTTGTCAATATGCATCTATTGTATCATAATTTGAATGGTTTGAATAGATGCTAGACAAATATGTCAAATTCAACAAAGTTAACGGTATTGATTAAACCACTGCAAAATCTCATTTAAACGTTTTTGTCTTGCTTGAGGTAATCCACTACGTGAAAGCTCATGATTTTCACCTTTAAACCAGACAAAGCGTGTATCGATTCCTTTTTCTTTAAGAAGGGTGAACAATTGCATCGCTTGTTCAATCGGACAACGATAATCTAGATCAGAATGAATGATGAGTAGTGGTGTTTTGATTTGATCCACATATTTTAACGGAGAAGCATTCCAAAGCTTTTCCATATCACGTATCGGATGTCCTGCAGTTTGATCCTTAGAAAAGTAAAAACCTATATCAGATGTCGAGTGAAACGTCAACCAATTGGTGATGCTCCGTTGAGTACAAGCAGCTTTAAACATATTGGTATGTGTCACAATCCAATTGGTCATGAATCCCCCATATGAACCTCCTGTGACAAAAAGACGCTTCGAATCAATCGATTTAACTTTTTTTAGAACTATGTTTACAAAATCCATGAGATCCTCATAATCAATCGTGCCGTATTGGCCTCTGATATCGGCAAATTGATCACCCTTACCATCACTTCCTCGAGGATTGGCGAACATCACAAAATATCCTTCATTTGCCCAAACTTGCATTTCATGATAATAGGTATATCCATACACCGTTTTAGGGCCTCCATGGATATCTAAAATGGCTGGATATGATTGTAAAGGATCATAATCTTTTGGATAAAGGACAAACCCCTGCACCTCATGGGATGGATGCTTGACAATCATGGGTTTAGGTTTTGCCACATAACGATCTCTTAAGGACGCAATGTTGTGATGTGTCAATACCTTTGGACGTTTTGAGTTGTTGGATAACAGGTAAATTTCTGCTAACTTTTGTTGGATAAAGGCAATACCTAAACGTTGTTGATTCAACTCGATAATGCTCTCAAGAGAGCCATCTACAGTATAAACTTTCGATAGATTACCTGTTTTAGTAAGTCTCATTAAGACTGAGTGATCATGATCTGTGGCGATAAAGTCAAAGAAGTCATCGGTAAGGATTTCTGTCACCTGTTCGCCTAAACGAACATCACTCCCAATCGAATTACCCATGGATAATCCATATTGGGCAAATGGAATTAACTTCTTCTCCTTAAGTTCGTAAAAATCATAGTTTTGATTGATTCCAAAAGATTTCATGTCAGAAGCTGCAACAATGACCTTGGATCCAAAGATCAAGAGTTTCGCGAATGCGTATTGATCTTCATGATATAAAATCGTCGTTTGTTTGGTTTTCAATGAATATGAAAAAATATGCGTGGTCAAACTGCGTATACCCTTCATATCTTGACCCGTATAATAGATCGTTTGTTTATCCTTTGAAACTCGAATCTGTCTGACATCAAAATTGGAATCGACTAATGGTTTTAATTGCGATGATGGGATGTCGTAAAGAAAGATCTGTGACCGTTGATTTGCAACAAATCCTACCTGATTACTATAAAAAGGAATCTCTTCAATGTCTTCATAAAGTTTTTCATCTTTAAACTTTCGAATGAGTTCTTTTCGCTTCGCATCATCGACTAAATATAGTTCATGTTGAGCTTTCGATAAGCTCGCTTTGAGCAGGAGTTGATCTCCCAAAACATCGATGATCGATACAGGAAATTTGAATTCATATGCTTTGTCCCACGATTTTTTGATAAGATCATAACGATAATATAGTGTCATCTGTTCTTCTTTGATCTGTTTCTCTTCTTCTTTGTTTTTTGCATAGGGGATTAATAGCGTATGATCCGATTCAAAGATCAATGATACACGTTTTTTAAATCGCTTGATGCGTTCGGATTTCACACCATCAAACAGATAGAGTGTATCCTTGTACATATTTTCTTTAAAATCAGTCTCTGCGACTAAATACGCTGCTTTTGTTTGACTTGGGTTAGTTTTAAGTGAAGAAATAAATTTAAAATCTTTTAAGTGTTCGTTTTTAATGTTCTCCATCGTGTTCTCCTGATAAAGAAAAATGCCTAAAGGCATCTTTCAAGATTAAATGACAAAATTACCATTCTTAAAGACTTGAACTTCCTTACCTTCGTGAGTGAGTCCAACAATTTCCATATCCTGACTGCCGAACATGAAATCGACATGTGTCATTGAATTATTGTATCCAATCTTTTCTAGATCTTCAATCTTCGTGTTCACGCCATTTTTGACGTTCATAGGATAAGCTCTACCGAGTGCCATATGGCATGAAGCATTTTCATCAAAGAGGGTGTTGAGGAATAATATATTCGTATTTGAAATCGGAGAATCATGGGAAATCAATGCGATTTCACCGATATAACGGCTACCTTCATCGGTATTTAGAATGTTTTCGAGTGCTTGTTTTTCTTTCTTAGCATCAAAATCGACGACTTTTCCTTGATCGAATACAAGATAGAAATCTTCGATAAGTTTTCCTTGATAGTTTAGAGGTTTGGTAGCAACAACCTTTCCTCGTGTTCCCCACTTGTAGGGCATCGTAAACGTTTCTTCTGTTGGGATGTTAGGATTGAAATAAATGCCGTGGGTGTCATGTTCACCACCGCCAGCCCATACGTGATCATGGACAAGTTCAACAATCAAATCCGTTCCTAAAGAGTTTTTAAAGTGAAGATGCTTGAAATTGTAAGCATTTAACACCTTATTGTGCTGTAAAAGCGTACGATTATGGACATCCCATGCTTGAACGGGATCGTTGTCTAGTGTCACTCTTGATGCATTAAAGATAGCATTCCATAATGCTTCTTCAGCAGCATCTTCATCCAATTGAGGGAACACTTGTTTAGCCCAGACTTTATTTGGTGCTGCCACAATCGTCCATGGTGCTCGATTGCCCATAAGGTGTTCTCTAAAGAAATGAACTGCTTTTTGCATCGCGATACCTGCACGCTGAGCTTTGCTGGGATCCACATCTTTATTTAATCCTGGAATGGGGGAAGAGACAGAAATGAAACATGCCCCTTGGTCTACAAATGCTTGATGTTGATCGATGAGCCATGTAGGAACATTTTCCAAGGTTTCAATGGTTTGATGCATTAACGCACTCTTACTGATATAATCATCACTCCATTGCACATGGACCGATTTAGCACCTGCTAAATAAGCTTCTTCAGCAATTTCTCTGATGAGTTCTTTACTTTCTGTGGTTCCACGGATGACAACCACTTGTCCTTTTTGGACATTGACGCCAACTTTAACTGCAAGTTTGGCTAACTTGTTTACTAAAATATGATTAGGCATTTCTATTCTCCTTGTATTTTATTCATGATGAACTTCATCATGTGTGTGTACGTGTTTCTTTTGTTCATACATCCGTTTATCTGCAAAATTTAAAATATCATCGACCGTCATTTTGTGATCATTTTTGACATAGCCTGCAGAAAAACCTAAAAATTCAAACTGGTTAAACACTGGATTTTGAATGAGTTCAGTGTGGATAGACTGAATGTAATCACTGGGTAGTAAACGTTGATCATTTTGATAGACGACGAAGAATTCATCTCCGCCTAATCGTGAAACTACGGATGATTTTTCGGTCATATAAACGCTTAGTGCATGGGCGAATTCAATCAATACACGATCACCCATCTGATGACCATAAAGATCATTCACTTCTTTAAAGTGATCAAGGTCAAACATAATGGCTGTAAAATCCTTTTTATCTTCAATTAGTGCGTGTAGATAGGATTCAAGAAGTGCTCTTGAATTGACTTTCGTTAACATATCGACAGCACCAGTTGTGGTTTCAAAAAAGAGGTAAACAACAATGACAGCAACCGAGAGTGACGGCCATGTAATTAATATTCTGGATTCAAATAACTGGATGAGAGATGCAATGACCGGGAAGATCATGAAGAGGGCCATCCCTAAAAGTGCACGATTTTTGCTCTTGTTTCGATCTTTTAAAACCATATAGACGATATACATGACAAAACCATAGTGAATTAAGTATTGCCAATCAAAGTATTGACCTTTGATATAGACATTCGTCGTGTCCTCAATTTGGAAATAAATAGGTATAAATAGATTAAAGATTAATGTAATTAACATGACCAACGCAGGGTATAAATAGAATTTTTTCTGCATGATTCTCTTTTTGGATTTATGCATGAAATAATCCAAGTATGAAGCCCAAAAGCCAATTAGAATCGGTCCTAATAAAATGATTGCAGTATTTGAAATGTATCCTAAAAAGAAGTTTAATCTACCTGGTTCACCATCGGTTAACCAACCCATCGGTTCCATAATGTGTGCGATCATCAAGGTGACAATCATTGCCTTAAATAGAGTAGAACCTAAACTGTATCTCGATCGTTGAATAAAAGAGATGATGAATAGAGTGAATAAAATGATAAAACTAAAAAAGGTGATATCGAAAAATAGAAAATCATTGAGCATGATTACACCTACTTCCCTTCTTGTTGAATACTCTTAAAATATTCTAATACGCGATTTTGTGGCATGGGTTTGCAATAATAATAACCCTGTGCATAGTCGACATGATACTTTTTAATCATTTCAGCTTGTTCTTGTGTTTCAATACCTTCAGCAACCACAGAGAGTTTTAGATGGTGCGCAAGATCAATCATGTACTTTAAGACATAAAACTCTTCGGTGTCCTCTTTAATACTCGAGATAAAACTTCGGTCAATTTTAATGGCATCAATGGGAAGCTTTTGTAAATACGTCAACGATGAATACCCAGTTCCAAAGTCATCAAGCGAGATGGTGAATCCCAATCGTCTCAGCGAATTGAGGACATGGATACTTTTATCGATATCTGGAATAATCGCAGTTTCAGTAATTTCAATATTAAATTTTTTACAATCGATTTTATACTCTTGAATCCAATGGATAAGATTCCCGATAAATTTTTCATTCATGAGCATCGTCGCAGACAGGTTAATCGATATTTTATAGTTCTTTTGTTTCCCCCATTCAGCAAAATGATCTGCAGCATCTTTGAATACCCATTCAGTAATATCTTTAATGAACCCATTTTTTTCTGAAAGTGAAATGAATTCAAGGGGAGGAATGAATCCTTTGGTGGGATGAACCCAACGAATTAAAGCTTCAGAGCCCACGGCTTTTCCAGTAGCCACATCGATGACAGGTTGATAGTGCAATTGAAACTCATTTTGGTGGATGGCTTGTCTTAATTGATTTAGAAGTTCCGTCTGTTGTTTGATGACCAGGACCATCTCTTCATCAAAGATGACGATCTGATCGCGACCTTTTGATTTTGCAATCGACATTGCAGCATCTGCATGTCGCATCAATGTGATATAGTCTTTCCCGTGATCTGGATACAGTGCAATCCCCCCGCTGATCGTGATGAAAAACTGGTCTTCATCGAGTGTATAGGATTGTCTAATCGTCTTGATATGTTCTTCTACTGAAGGGAGAAAACTTTCTAAATGATTGATATCAAAAAACGCGATAACGTATTCATCGCCACCCATGCGTGCGACCATATTGGGTTTCTTAATCGAACTTTGAAGACGATGTGCAATGGTTGTAATCAGTTCATCACCCATGGAGTGACCTTTGACTTCATTGATCGTACGGAATTCATCAATATCAAAGTATACGATACCAATGATCCCTTTATCGCCTTTTTCTTGGATATATCGGTCGATGGTTTGTTCAAGCATAATCTTATTTGGAAGACCTGTGAGTGGATCATAAAATGCTAAATCATACAATTGATTTTCTAATTTAAGTGAACGATGATGACCTTCATCTAATTCTTGATACGCTTTTTCCAAACTACTGATCGTATCCGAATACATCAACATCCGATAACGAATGATAAGATAAAATATTATGGCTGTCATAATGACATAAAAAATCCCCTTGACGTTTTGAGCAAGTTGCCAAGTTTCGGGATCAGGAAAAAGGATTTTGAGGACATAATCGGACCCAATAATCCATGAAAACCCTATGAGGACATAGAAAAAAATGATTTTCAAAGAAGCAACATTGGGATTCATGTGTTTGACCTCAGATAGCATGTGAGGTTGTTTCGATGTTTTTTGTTCTTTAAAATCCATCTTTTTATTCTCCTTATAATAATATTATAACTTAATTTTGAGCTTCTGTGATGATAATCTCATAAGATGAAAAAAAGAGCCGAAACTCTTAATGTTCATGGGCAAGATTTCTAACCCATCGTTCCATGCGATATCGTGTTAATCCAAACAGCATCTTGGGCACTTCAAGGGATTGGATGATCAAAAACATCATCGTCACAGGTAGATTTGTTAAATAGGCAAGTAATAGTGAGACAGGTACTGGGATGACCCACATATATCCGGCATCCATCAAAACCGTAGACTTGGTGTCTCCTCCCGCTCTAAGAGTGAAATAAAGCGTCACATTAAATGAATACACAGGGATAAATAAAGCATTGATCCGAATATTAAACTGAGCGGTATTTTTTGTGAAAGCAGCAACATCATAAATGTCTAGGATAAAGAATGACAAGGTAAATAAAATCATTCCTGCAACGATAGCAATCATGACTGCAGTCGCAAATAATTTTTTTGAGTTCGCTTTAGCTTCTTCAAGTTCATTACGACCTAATGTGTTTCCGACAAGAACGGCAACCGCTGTAGCGATCGCACCAAAGGTGACAAAGACAATCTGGGAGATAGCCCCTGTAATATTCATGGCAGCTAATGCCTGATCACCACGTGTCGAATACGCGTAGAGAAATACTGTTTGACCGGATGACCAAAGGGTTTCATTTAGCATTAAAGGTAAAGCCATCACAATCATTCCACCTAATAATTTCTTATCGATGGCAAATAGTGACTTCATGCGAGTATCAAAATGTTGGCCTCGTTTTTTTAGTAACACCCAAGTCAAACCAAATTCAACAAATCTCGCGATAAGTGTTGCGATAGCTGCACCTTCAACACCTAGATTTGGTGCTCCAAAATTACCGAAAATTAATAGATAATTGAGGATTGTGTTTGTGGAAATCGATACTAAAGAGATGTATAATAATGGCTTTGTAATCCCAGTCTCACGGAATGTGTTCCCTATCGCCACTGCGATAATCCACGGAAATGCACTCCATCTCGCATAAGACAGATACCCAAGTGCTAAATCGATGGTATCCTCATTCGATGTGAATAAACCGATTAATGGTCGTCCAAAAAGGGTGAAGATCACAAAGGATAAAATAGCTACTCCTAGACCAATCATCAATTTGAATCGATAGGTTTGTTTGAGCTTTTCAAAATCCTTAGAGCCAAAAAATTGTGCAGTAAAAATACCTGCACCTCCCATCGCACCAAATGTGATAAGAATCACGATAAAATATAACTGATTCACAACGGAAACAGCAGCAATCGATTGTTCGCCTAAACGGCCTACCATCACATTATCTACCAATTGGACAGATGTGGTAATCAATTGCTGTAAAACGAGGGGGGCAGCGACTTTAAACAGTGTTTTATAAAATTGTCTATCGCCTATATATGTGTTCATGATGATACCTCAACCGTCCTATTATAGCATGAGTAAAGCATCTTATCAATCATTGTCGACTGATATATAAAAGAAAATCCCACGGTGTGGGATTGTGATTATTAAGGGATATCAATAATGCGGAGGGTATTGGTCGATCCGTGTTTTTGTGCCCATCCAGATGTAATGATAATGGTTGTTCCTGAGGCGAAACCAAAGTCTTTCGCTACCTCAATAGCCACACGGTCATAGACTGCCA
>CAYLLL010000025.1:0-8610 GCA_964384655.1 uncultured Mariniplasma sp.
CAAAATAAATTCTCAAATATCAAAATGGGCATCGAACTCGATGATAAAAATAAAATATTGAACGAAGTAAAAAATGGAATCACTGATTTTGGTATTTTTATGGGTGATGTCACTGAAGATCCCGAAGTGGATATTATCAATGTAGGATTTGAACATATCGTTCTTATCGCAGGTAATCAGTACACAAAAAAAGCGAGTATATCCGTTCAAGAGTTAACCGAAAGCAGAATCATCGATTTCAGTTTAGGTTCTTATGCAACAGAAGTCCATGCGATTCTCTCTGAACTGATTCACCATGATCGCTTGAAATTAACCTATAAGCCTTTCTTTTCCATCGATTCCATTCCTGCAATTAAATCTCTGGTTGAAAATAACTTTGGTGTCGCATTTTTACCTCTATATTCAGTACTCGAGGACATTAAAGAAAGCAAATTCAAAATTGTTGATCTTGAAAACTTTAAGCTAACATTACCCATTCGAATCGTCAGTAAAACTGAAGAACATCTCCCGGTATTTTTAAAGAAAATCAGACAATATTTTATTGACTCTTCAAAAACATACTTCAAAAGACCTCTTTGATTTGATCTTAATCACTCAAAATGACTACTTCACCAGAAGTAGTTTTTTTGATATTAGCATTACTAATACTGCATAAGAACACTGAATGTAATAATCGAGTTCAATCGTTAGATAATAGTATTGGATAAAACGGATAAAATCTGAATATCGATATGACTGGAAAGGAGGAGAAGAAATGACTGAGAAATCAATCATCTCCAGAACACGTACGTCTCAAACACAGACAAAGAAAAAGAACAAGGTTAACCAAATTCCTATCGGATTATTGGTTCTTGGCATCATGATCGCTATTGCGTTTTGGCTTAATGGGAAAAGTTCAACCCTTGTCTTGTTTTGTGTCACAGGTTTAGCGTTTGGGTTTATTTTACAACGTTCAAGATTCTGTTTTACAGCATCGCTTAGAGATCCTTACTTAACTGGAAGCACATCATTGACAAAAGCTGTATTAATTGCGTTTGCTTTGACAAGCATTGGTTTTGCTGCAATCCAATACGGAACGGGTGTCCAACCTTATATCGCCCCACTTAGCCTTGCAACGTGCATTGGAGCATTTATTTTCGGAATTGGAATGGTTATTGCTGGTGGTTGCGCATCGGGAACATTGATGCGTGTAGGTGAAGGCTTTTTCATGAATATGCTCGCACTATTGTTTTTCATTATTGGATCACTGATCGGTGCATATCATACTGGCTTTTGGGATTACCATTTTCGAATCAATGCACCACAAATTTCGCTGTACTCTAGTGGATTAGGCATTTTAGGTGGTGTCATCGCAAATTTATTAATTATTGCTGTTGTTTATGTGATTGCCCATAAATGGGGTAATCGTAAAGAAAAAAAATAAAAAAGGAGACGATCATTATGAGTAAAGAAGTTAAGTTAGATTGTTTGGGGGAAGCGTGTCCAATTCCTTTAGTCAAAACCGAAAAAGCATTATCGAAGTTAAATAAAGGTGATGTCCTTATTGTTGAGGTTGACCATAGTTGTGCAATGAAAAATGTACCCGAATGGGCGATCAAAAATGGTCATAATGTTGAAATTGAAGAAGTTGAAGATGGACAATGGAACATTTTCATTGAAAAAGTATAAGTCAATATTTATTCAATGACTTCATTTGAAAGGATAATATCATGAATAAATTGTTTGACAAGTTGAAGAATAATGACATCTATAAAGCGTGGTTCAAAGATGCTCTACCTTATGCAGTAGGTGCTATCTTGTTATCCGTTTTTCAGATTGTTACGTATATCACCACAGGTTCACCCTGGGGTGTATCAGGTGTGTTTGCCGATTGGGGAGCTTGGATTTTCCGTGCATTAGGTGGTTCTGTAGATCGTTGGTTTGCCTATAGTTCTCCCACAGCACAAGCAACACTTGATGCAGGAATCTTGAATAGTGCCACCTCATGGAGAAATATAGGAATTATTGTTGGTGCCCTTTTCGCAACACTCATGGCATCAGGATTTAAATTTAAGAAAATTAAATCATGGAAACAAGTGATTGCTGCGATGCTTGGCGGATTATTGATGGGGTACGGAGCAAAAGTTGCTCTAGGATGTAACATCGGTGCATTTTATAGCAGTATTGCAGTAGGAAATATTGCAGGATGGGTTTTCGCGATCTTTTTATTCCTCGGTGCGATAGTTGGAAGTAAGTTACTCGTGAAATTCTTCATGTAGCAAAGTGAGGAAAATATAATGGAAAAAATCATTGAACATTATGATGTAGTCATCATTGGTGGTGGAGCATCAGGGTTAACCGCAGGCATTTACTGTGGACGAGCACGATTAAAAACATTGATCATTGAACAAGCGTTAGTCGGTGGATTAGCAACAAACACCAATGAAATCGCTAATTATCCAGGATTTCCAGGAGAAATTTCAGGAAGTGAATTGATGGCATTGTTTCATCAACAAGCAAAAAAATTTGATGTAAAGTTCAAATTAACCAATGTAAAATCTGTGGATTTCACTGGAAAAGAAAAGAAAGTGGAGACATTTAGAAACACATACATTGCAAAATCTGTCATCATTTGTAATGGATCAAAACCAAGAGTGACGGGTGTTGCAACAGAAGAACCTTTTCTTGGAAAAGGCATAGCGTTTTGTGCCACATGTGATGCTGCAGCAAATACCGATAAAGTCGTGGTGGTTGTTGGGTCAGGAGATGCTGCCATTGAAGAAGGCATTTTCTTAACGAAATTTGCAAGCAAAGTGATTGTCTATGTCCTGCATGATGAAGGAAAAATGGATTGTAATGAGACAGCAAAAGCAGCAGCTCTTGCGAATCCAAAAATGGAATTTCTTTGGAATACATCCGTTCATGAATACCAAGGAAATGGTGAATTGGACCGCGTAGTCTTTAAACACTTAAGAACGGGCGAACTTATTCCCGTGGAATGTCATACATGTTTCTTATTCATTGGGTATGTCCCCAACACTGCGATCTATAAAGGCATTATCAATATGACACCCAATGGGTACGTGATCACCAATGAAAATATGGAAACAAATGTCTCAGGCGTGTTTGCTGCAGGAGATGTAAGAGACAAGTTCCTAAGACAAGTAGCGACATGTGTTGGTGATGCTGCTGTTGCAGGTGTCATGGCTGAAAAGTATATAGCAGAAAGTGAAATCTTTGAACAGCAAATCATGAAAGACAACTGCGTCGCATACATCTATGATGCGATAGATCCTGTCCAAAGAGAAATCTTAGGGATGTTACAAGATTTGGAATGTTGTCATAAAGATTTTAATTTCTTCCGTATTGACACCTATAAATCAAAGGGACTTGCAAGACGATTCCCTATTAAGAAGATTCCCTCAATTGTCGTGATTAAAGATGGACAAGTCTCTCATGTCTTTGAGGATGATCTCTTTAAACACAGCATTGAAGCATGCCTTTGCCAAGCGTAAAACAATTAAGAAAGGAAAACTTATGAAAAAAATAACATGTTTAATCATTTTCTTAATGATGTTTATGATGACTGGATGTCAGTCTTATGCGTTTGATGAGACAGGGGGATATATCATCTCAGCAAAAGATGCCATCACGCTTGTCGAACAAGGGAATGCCATTTTAGTTGACGTTTCAAAAAGTGAGGATTATGCAACCGAACATATCGAGGGTGCCATCAATATTCCCTATGACACGTTAGCCGTGAATGAACCTTATGAAAATATGCTTCCTGAACCCGATGTCATTGAGACGGTGATGGGTTCTCGTGGAGTAAGTGATACAGATACGTTAGTTTTATATGATCGTACGTCCAATATGCATGCATCTCGTGTATTGTGGACCTTAAATATGTATGGGAACTTTAAGGTAAAGGTGATCAGTGGAGGTTTGGAAGCTCTCATGCGCGAGGGACAAGACACAACTGATGTTGCGACCACAAGAACAGCCACGACGTATACTGCAGGAGATAAAGAGAAAAAGTTAATCGTGTCTTTGGATTATCTTAAGGTCGTGATGACGGAAGAAAATGTCGTCATTATTGATGCGAGAAGTTCTTCAGAAGTAGCGCAAGGAAAAATTCCAGGATCGATCAATATATTCTTTACGAATAATAATTATGTTAACGGTGAATTTCAATCGATAAGAAATATCCAACTCATCTATTTAAAAAAAGGAATTGATGAAGACACAAAAATTATTATTTATTGTCATAGTGGAATGCGTTCAGCAAGCACCTATGTAGCATTAAAAAATGCAGGATTCAAAGATGTACGCATCTATGATGGTTCATGGCTTGAGTACTACGATGTTGAATCACCCACAGCACCAAGCGGTGGAACAGATCCCAACACACCTCCTACGGGTGGTTGTGGCGGATAGGATATAGAAAGGATAATACGAGATGAAATGGTTTAAACGAGTTTTACTACTAACCCTAGCAATGGTTTTCATGGTATCTGTTGCAGCATGCAAAGAAGATGTCAATGTACAAACCCTTGCGGAAAATTATTTTGAAACATATCCAGAATCAGGAAGTTACTTGATTACCTGGACAGATTTGTATGCCAAAATGGATGCAGGAGATGATCTCTTTATCGTGGACATTCGCGGGAATGCTGATTACCTTGTGAACCATATTGAAGGTGCATATAATGCAGCATGGGGAAGCGATCTTGCAAGTAAGATTGATAAACTCCCACTGGATCAAGCAGTCTATGTGTATTGCTATTCAGGTCAAACTGCGGGTCAAACCATAGCCTTATTAAGACTTTTAGGGGTTGAAGCATATTCAGTGAAATCGGGATATGTCAATGGTGGCGCAGCATCACATGCTGAATATCTATCCACAACTGTCAACGAATTGCCAGATGCTGAAGAGTCTTTTAATTCATCAGCACTCACATATGTCAAAGAATACTTCAATGATATCGCTACTGAAGGTAGTCATATTATTCCAGCCAATGATGCAAGATTACTGATTGAAGCCGGTGATGTCACCGTTGTCGACGTTCGATCAGCTGAAGATTTTGCAAAAGGACATATCGAAGGAGCCATCAATATCCCCTTTGGTCAAGGAATGCAACAAGATCTATTAATTCTTCCTAAAGAACACATTCTTGTCGCTTGTTATTCTGGGCAAACGGCAGGACAAACTGTTGCTATTTTAAGAGCAATGGGATATAATGCTGATTCAATTAAGTATGGCATGAGTTCAACATTAGATGGTTGGGCGACGATGGTAAGAAAAAATGCAGCAAATGCGTTTTTTACAAACTATCCAGCATCTGGTAGTTATTTAATCAATTGGACAGATATGTACGCAAAACTAGACGCCAATGAAACACCATTAATCTTGGATATTCGTGCCCAAGTGGACTATGACCAAGCACATATTATTGGCGCAATTAATGCACCTTTTGGAGCAGGCTTAGCTGAAAAGGTTGCGATGTTACCTAATGATCAAGCGGTTTACGTCTATTGTTATTCGGGACAAACAGCGGGTCAGACCATTGCGTTATTGCGTATGCTTGGTATTGAAGCTTATAGTGTTAAATCAGGATTTGTTTATGGTGGTGCAGTGGATCAAACAGTATACCATGAAACAACTAATCATGACTTGATGGACGCACAGGACACCTATGATCCTTTCTTACTCAGTTATGTTCAAACTTATTTTAACGATATTGCAACTACTGGAAGTCATATTATATCTTCAGTGAACGCAAAGCCACAAGTTGATGCTCAAACTGCAACAGTGATTGATATTCGATCCGCAGCGGATTTTGCGATTTCTCATGTTGAAGGAGCCATCAATATTCCTTTTGGTGCCCATATGGAAGAATCTTTTGGTCTACTCCCTCAAGGTCAACTTTATGTTGCCTGCTATTCGGGACAAACCGCAGGACAAACGATTGCTATCTTAAGAGCGTTAGGTTATCAAGCGGATTCGATTATGTTTGGTATGAGTTCAACACTCAATGGGTGGTATAAAAACTTTCCACCTGACAATGCATAAAATATCCGTTTGAAATATTACTTAAAAAAAATGTCGCGAACACTCGCGACATTTCTTTTTTAAGCATTGGGACACTCTTGAGAACTTTGATTATATTGCCCTCTGGGTGTGTGTTGACCTCTTCCAAACATCTTTTTGAACTGATACGCCATATCATAACCCGCACCGACGAGTCGATCTCTTGAAAATGCATTCAAGTGCTTCTCTGAAGCTGCTTTTAACGATTCAAAGACCGTGCGAACATCATCAGGAAGATTGGTTTGAGATAAAAAGGTTTCATACATCGCGATGTTCGCTTTTTCAGCATCAACACCTGTAGCGAGTGCACTTGCGATCGAATCAGGAACAACGACGGATGCTGATGCATTGTTTTCAGGAACGGAAATTCCATACGTTTCAAATAGAGGTAACAATAAATCGATATGTGTTTGTTCAGCGATCACAATTTTACTGAAAGGACGAATATCCCCATAAACAGATAAGATTTCTTCATATGTAGCTTTTGCTAAATATTCATCTAAAATCGCATAAGTCAACATACTTTCCAACGTGTACTCACCCGTAAGATCATCAACCTCTAAGATAGAACTATCGATATCATTGATGTCTTCAGATGCAGCACTCACACTGATTCCTACCACAAGGAATCCTATAACAAATAAACTGATAAAACTTAATACAAACCATTTTTTCATGTAGATTGCCTCCTTTGGCTTCTTAATTCACCAGTAATACAGTCGATGGACCGATTTGATTGGTGTTATGGGAAAAGATGGGATGTTTTTTAACGTTACCCCACGATTTCACACGCTTCATGTATAATAAGTGTAAGAGGTGAAAAGGTGAAAATATCCAAAACACGTTTTATCAATTACATACGGTGCAATCGATATCCATCTCTTGATGAAATCTATCGTGAAAAAACCAAAGCGGTTGTCGCATTTACAGAGGATCCAGAACTTGATGAATTGATGAGTGAAGAAAATCGCGATAAAGTTCACACCCTTATCCAACAGATGTACGATATTCCTGAAGGTGAGGATAACGACGAAGAGGAAGAAGTCGATCTACTCAAAAAAGATGATCCTCAAATGGAAACGATGATGCCTTATTACCGTAAGATTGAAATGCTTTCAGGAGACATCATTAAAAAGAGGTTTCAAGGTAACGTCATCTATTCATTAAATACCTATGAACAAAAGCGCTTTGAATACGAGAAAAATGGGTATCATTTTTACTGTTTCTTGGATGGGTATCAGGAAGATGAAGAGACCATTCGTATCTTTGAAGTGAAAGCGACGACATCAAAAAAATTTACGTCGTTGGAATACAAGAACGATGAAAAAGAAAAAGTTTCTGTTTTCATTCCCTCTCCAGAGGGCATCTTCATGCTGCAAGAAGATCTCTTTGGGTCGATCAACGAACAGTATCAAAAAAAGGTAGATAAACTTAAACAACGTCTCTCTAAAGAGGGACGCTATGTCTATGATATCGCCTATCAACGATACGTATTAGAGCACACAATAAAGACCAAGAAAAAAATAAAGTATTACCTCGTCGTATTGAATGCAGAATATGTCCACGATGGAGAAGTGGATCCTGATTATGAACCTATCTATAAAGAAGATATCGTTTCATTCATCGACGTGACCTCATTGACAGAAAAGATGATGAGCACACTGGAAAATGATACCGATCGCATCATCACTAGACTCAATGAAATGAATGCCAACCCAGTTCCACTCGGACCCCATTGTCAAAGAAAAGATACAAGACAGTGTATTTTCTATCCGATTTGTTACCAACATGTGCCCGAATATAACAGCATTTTCACCTATATGGGATCTCATAATGGTTTCAAAGATGAACAAAATATCAAACACGATCGTTTCGACTTAATCAATGAAGGTATGGTGAGTGCACTCGATATTCCACGTGCATGGATTACTAGAGAGAACAATGTGATCCAACGCGATGTCATGGAAACCGATATCCCCTATTATCATCAACAAAAAATTCGTACAGGCATTAAGGCACTATCTTACCCTATCTATCACTTGGATTTTGAGACTTTTCCGTGTCCACTTCCTCGATTCTATGGAGAAAAGCCTTATAGTCAATCGTTATTTCAATACAGTATTCATATTGAATCTCAACCCGGAGTATGCGATAAACATAAAGACCATGCCTCATATATCGCGACAGAACATAAAGATTTAAGAGAAGATTTAATTAAAAATATGCTCGATGTGATCAAGCCCGATGGAGGATCCATCCTGGTCTATAATCAATCCTTTGAACAAACACGGCTTAAAGAAATGGCGGAAATATTCCCTCAATATCGCGAAAGACTTCTCGACATGGTTGACCGCATGTTTGATTTAATGTACATCCTAAGGGGGAATCAAAAACTGTTCAAACGGCTAGGATTTGATGAAGATGAAGCTAAAAAGATCAATTTTTATCACAACAAATTGAATGGTTCATTTTCCATTAAAAAAGTTCTTCCCATCTTTAGTGATCTTTCCTATAAGGACATGCCCATTGGTAATGGGACC